>CBILOJ010000121.1:0-6245 GCA_966238525.1 uncultured Methylophilaceae bacterium
ATCCGCTTCGGCGACAACCTGCCCAAGACGCGCTCGGGCAAGATCATGCGCCGCCTGCTGCGCTCACTGGCCAAAGGCGAGGAAATTACTTCGGATATCTCCACGCTCGACAACCCCGCCATCCTCGAGCAACTCAAGCAGGCCGGCTGAGAGGACGTTGAGAGGACGAGGAAACGCGTTGCGCTCATTGAAAAATCTCTCTGCTGCCCGCCCTTGCGCAGGCTTTTTTCAACCGCAAAATAGCTTTTAGCTTTTATATCTTATATAAGACATAAGATATTTGTTGACACTATTTGCGCGTGGCCGATAGAATCAACTTCACTTATGCTCGGTCGTGCAACCCGCGGCCCGGCCGCCGGCACGCCGACCTACCCGGTCGCGCCGGAATTGCGTAAACCGTCGTGTCCGACTGCAAAATACGGCGGGCCAGAACAGACGAGGCTAGAGCATGAACAAATATTTTCGACCGCGACGCTCCATGCTGTACGTGCCGGGCTGCAACCAGCGCTACCTGAACAAGGCGCGTTCGCTGCGCATCGATTCGGTGATTTTCGACCTGGGCGACCCCATCCTGCTGGAAGCCAAGGAAGTCTCGCGCCAGAACGTGGTCGAGGCAATCAAAGCCGGTGGCTACGGCGGCCGCGAGGTGGTGGTCCGCGTCAACGACCTCGACTCGCCCTGGGGGCGCGACGACATCCGCGCCGTGGCCGATATCGGCGCCGACGCCATCCTGTTTCCAAATATCGAAAGCCGCGAGGACGTGCTGGCGGCGATCGCCGAACTCGACGCCGCCGGCGGCGAGCGGCTGCCCATCATGGTCATGATCGAAAGCCCGCTCGCCGTACTCAACGCCAAGGAAATCGCCAGTGCCTCCGACCGCCTCGCCTGCATGGTCGTCGCCACCTCGGACCTGGTCTCCCAGCTGCACGCCCGCAAGACGCACGAGCGCACCGCGCTGATCACCAGCCTGTCGCTGGTGGTGCTGGCGGCGCGCGCCTATCACCGCTCGGTCGTCGACGGCATCACCAGCGACCTGCGCGACATGCAGTCCTTCGAATACGCCTGCCGCCTGGGCCGCGACCTCGGTTTCGACGGCAAGTCGCTGGTCCATCCGTCGCAGCTCGCCTACAGCAACGACGCCTATACGCCGCGCCCGACCGAGCTGCAGTTCGCGCAGACCGTGATCGACGCCCTGGCGCAGGCCAACGCCTCGGGCCGCGGCACCGTGCTGGTCGACGGCAAGCTCATCGAGCATCACCACATCGGCGCCGCCCGGCACATGCTGGAACTGGGCCGCATGATCGCGGAACTGGAGGCCGATTATGTCCAATAACCAGCCCCAGAGCGGCGGCAATTTTTTCGAGGATTTCCGCATCGGCCAGGTGCTGCGCCACGCCTTGCCGCGCACCGTTACCGATGGCGAAAGCGCGCTCTACATCGCGCTTACCGGCGAGCGCAATGTGCTCTATAGCGCGCAGCCGGTGGCGCACGCGCTCGGCTACCCGGCACGCCCGGTCAACGAGCTGCTGGCCTTCCACATCGCCTTCGGCCGCACGGTGCAGGACGTCTCGATCAACGCGCTGGCCAACCTCGGCTATGCCGACGTGCGCTTCCTGCGCCCGGTCTACGCCGGCGACACGCTGACCACGGCGTCCACCGTCGTCGGCCTCAAGCAGAACTCCGGCGGCGACCGCGGCGTCGTCTACGTGCGCTCGGTCGCCTGCAACCAGAACAACGAGGAGGTGCTGTCGTGGATACGCTGGGTCATGCTGCCCAAGCGCGATGCCGCCGCGCCTGCGCCGCAGGCCGTGGTGCCGCAGCTGCCCGCCGCGGTGGCGGCCGCCGACCTGCAGGTACCGGCCTTCCTCAACGCCGGCCAGCTCGAGCCCGGGCTCAGCGGCGGCTGGCGCATGTGGGACGACTATGCCGCCGGCGAGATCATCGATCATCCGGGCGGCATGACCGTGGACGACAGCGACCATACGCTGGCAACCCGGCTCTACCAGAACAACGCACGCCTGCACTTCGATGCGCTGGCCATGCAGTCGACGCCGTTCGGCCGCCGCCTCATGTACGGCGGCCACGTCATTTCGGTCTGCCGCGCGCTGAGCCACGAAGGCCTGGAAAACGCGCTCTGCATCGCCGCCATCAATGCCGGCACCCACAGCCATCCGAGCTTCGGCGGCGATACCTTGTATGCGCGCAGCGAAGTCCTCGAACGCTGGGAATTGCCGCAGCGCCGCGACGTCGGCGCCCTGCGCCTGCGCCTCGTCGGCCTCAAGAACCTGCGCCCGCAAGCGCTGCAGGAGGCGCCGAGCCGCCTGCAGGACAACAAGACCGTCTACCACCCCAACGTGGTGCTGGATCTCGACTACACCGTACTGATGCCGCGTCGGCAAGGATATTCATGAGCACCTCCGTTCATCCCAGAGAAGCGCTGTTCGGCGGCGAAAAGCCGTTCCCCGTGATCCCGTCGTGCGAGCACTTCGCCGGCAGTGAGAAGCTGATCATGAAAGCCTTGCAGCTGCAGGCCGAACTCGGGCCGGTGTTCGACATCACCTGCGACTGCGAGGACGGCGCCGCCGCCGGCCAGGAACGCGCGCACGCCGAGATGATCGTCCGCGTGCTCGATTCCGCAGCCAACGTGCACAAGATGGCCGGCGCGCGCATCCACGACTACACGCATCCGGCCTGGAAGCAGGATGTCGACATCCTGGTCGGCGGCGCCGGCCAGGTGCTGGCCTACCTGACCATTCCCAAGTGCACGCGCGCAGCGCAGGCGGCGGAGATGATCGCCTACATCCAGCAGGTGGCGGCACGGCACAGCATCAAGCGCGAAATTCCGGTGCACGTGCTGATCGAGACGCACGGCGCGTTGCACGAGGCCTACCAGATCGCCGCGCTGCCCTGGGTACAGGTGCTCGACTTCGGCCTCATGGATTTCGTCAGCGGCCATCACGGCGCCATTCCGGCAAGCGCGATGCGCAGTCCGGGCCAGTTCGAGCATCAATTACTGGCGCGCGCCAAGACCGAGGTCGTGGCCGCGGCGCTGGCGCACGGCGTGGTGCCGGCGCACAACGTCACGCTGGACCTCAAGAACGCCGAGACGACCCACGCCGACGCCAGGCGCGCGCGTGAGGAATTCGGCTTCATGCGCATGTGGAGCATTTATCCGACGCAGATCCAGGCCATTGTCGACGCCATGAAACCCGACTACAGCGAGGTCGAGGACGCCGCCAACATCCTGCTCGCGGCCCAAGCCGCCGAGTGGGGGCCGATCCAGTACGCCGGCGAGCTGCACGACCGCGCCACCTACCGCTATTTCTGGGAAGTGCTGCAGAAGGCTAGGCTGACCGGCGTCGAGATTGCGGCGACTGCGGCGGCGGCGTTCTTTGCTTAACCCCATATCAGCCGCAGATGAACGCAGATACACGCAAATCAGAAACCAGCTTCCGCCCTCATTCCGGCACTGAACTGGCTTTCGCCGTTACCCGTGGGTATCCGCGTTCATCCGCGGCCCATGGTTTTTTTAAGGATAGACAGGACTTATGACGCAAGTGACATCTGCCGGTGCCCGCTTCCGCGCCGCATTGGCCGCCGAGAAGCCGCTGCAGATCATAGGCGCGATCAACGCCTATCACGCGCGGCTCGCCACGCAAACCGGCTACAAGGCGATTTACCTGTCGGGCGGCGGCGTCGCCGCCGGCTCGCTCGGCCTGCCCGACCTCGGCATCTCGACGCTGGAGGACGTGCTGATCGACGTGCGCCGCATTACCGACAATGTCGACACGCCGCTGCTGGTGGATATCGACACCGGCTTCGGCGGCGCCTTCAACATCGCCCGCAGCATCAAGTCGCTGACCAAGGCCGGCGCCGCCGCCGTGCACATCGAGGACCAGGTGCAGGCCAAGCGCTGCGGCCACCGGCCGAACAAGGCCATCGTCTCCCAGGCTGAAATGGTGGACCGCATCAAGGCCGCGGTCGACGCCAGGACCGATCCCGACTTCGTCATCATGGCGCGTACCGATGCGCTGGCGGTAGAAGGCCTGCAGTCGGCCATCGACCGCGCCTGCGCCTGCGTCGCCGCCGGCGCAGACATGATCTTTCCCGAGGCCATGACCAGCCTGCAGATGTACAAGCAGTTCGCCGAAGCGGTAAAGGTGCCGGTGCTCGCCAACATCACCGAATTCGGCGCCACGCCGCTGTTCACGGTCGAGGAGCTCGCCAGCGTCGACGTCGCCATGGTGCTCTACCCCTTGTCCGCCTTCCGCGCCATGAACGCCGCCGCGCTCCGGGTCTACCAGGCGGTGCGCAAGGACGGCACGCAAAAGAACGTGGTCGACACCATGCAATCGCGCATGGACCTCTACAAGTACCTGAACTACCACGCTTACGAAGAGAAGCTGGACCAGCTGTTCGCGCAGGGAGACGCGGACCAGTCTTAGTGCCGGCCAAGCTATTAGTACGGATGCATGGAACCAAGGAGATCGTCTTGAATACCGTAGCCGAACCGAGAAAGAAAAAGGGCGTGGCATTGGCCGGCGTCGCCGCTGGCACCACCGCCATCTGCACCGTGGGCCACAGCGGCAACGACCTGCATTACCGCGGTTACGACATCCTCGAACTGGCCGAGCACGCCACGTTCGAGGAAGTCGCCCACCTGCTGATCCACGGCGAGCTGCCGACGCCCGCCGAGCTCGAGGCCTACTGCGACAAGCTCATGCGCCTGCGCTCGCTGCCGCCGGCGCTGCTGGCCGTGCTCGAGCAGATCCCGGCGTCGGCGCACCCAATGGACGTGCTGCGCACCGGCTGCTCGATGCTGGGCACGCTGGAACCCGAAGCGGCGGACCGCAACCTCGGCGCGACGCGCGACCTCGGCGACCGCCTGATCGCCTGCTTCGGCTCCATGCTGCTCTACTGGTACCACTACAGCCGCGACGGCCGCCGCATCCCGCTCGAGACCGCCGACCGCTCGATCGCCGCGCATTTCCTGCACCTGCTGCACGGCAAGCCGCCGTCGGCCCTGCACGAGCGCGCCATGAACACCTCGCTCGTGCTCTACGCCGAGCATGAATTCAACGCTTCCACCTTCACCGCGCGCGTGGTCGCCGGCACGCTGTCCGACCTCTACTCCTGCATCACCGGCGCCATCGGTGCGCTGCGCGGTCCCAAGCACGGCGGCGCCAACGAGGCGGCGATGGAAATCATCGAGCGCTACGCGTCGCCCGTGGAGGCGGAAGCGGACATCCTGCGCCGCATCGCCGCCAAGGAAATCATCATCGGCTTCGGCCACCCCGTCTATACCATCTCCGACCCGCGCAACGTGGCGATCAAGCGCACCTCGCTCGCGTTGTGCGAGGCCGGCGGCAACCTGAATCTGTTCGACATCTCCGACCGTATAGAGCAGGTGATGTGGCGCGAAAAGAACATGTTTCCCAATCTCGACTGGTACAGTGCATCGAGCTATCACATGATGGGGGTGCCGACACCGATGTTCACGCCGATCTTCGTCATCTCGCGTACGGCGGGCTGGGTGGCGCACGTGGTCGAACAGCGCATCGACAACAAGATCATCCGCCCCAACGCCGAATACACGGGGCCGGAAGAGCGCGCCTTCGTGCCCCTGGCGCAACGCTGATGGCTGCCCGGCTCTTCCCGCGAATGAAATCCCACTGCCGCGTCGCGGCGCCGGCCAGGCTCGGCGCGCCCAGGCAGCGGTCCGCTTTCCAACCCTGACGATAAGCCAACATGTCCGCCCACATCTCCAACGTCCGCCCCGCTCCCGACCAGGTGCTGGTCGACATCGCCGATTACGTCCACGACTACCAGGTCGACAGTGCGGAAGCCTACGACACCGCGCGCAACTGCCTCATGGATACGCTGGGCTGCGGCCTCGAGGCACTCGGCTACCCGGCCTGCACCAAGCTGCTCGGCCCGGTGGTGCCGGGTACCGTCGTGCCGCACGGCGCGCGCGTGCCGGGCACCTCGTTCGAGCTCGACCCGATCCAGGCCGCCTTCAACATCGGTGCCATGATCCGCTGGCTCGATTTCAACGACACCTGGCTTGCCGCCGAATGGGGCCACCCGTCGGACAACCTCGGCGGCATCCTCGCCGTCGCCGACTGGCTGTCGCGTACGCGCCAGGCCGCGAGCAAGGCTCCGCTGACCATGAAAGACGTGCTGACGGCGATGATCAAGGCGCACGAAATCCAGGGCGTGCTGGCGCTGGAGAACAGCTTCAACCG
>CBILOJ010000122.1:0-6186 GCA_966238525.1 uncultured Methylophilaceae bacterium
CCTGTGCGAACGTTATGACGCCTGGCTGCTGCTCGACGACGCGCACGGTTTTGGTGTGCTCGGTGAAAACGGCCGCGGCATCCTCAGCCATTACGAGGCCGCGTCGCCGCGCATCATCTACATGGCAACGCTGGGCAAGGCCGCAGGTGTATTCGGCGCGTTTGTCGCCGGCGAGCCCGTGCTCATCGATTATCTGCTGCAGAAAGCGCGCAGCTACATCTACACTACCGCCACGCCGCCGCCGCTGGCCGCCGCTGTGCTCACCGCGCTCGATATCATCGCTGCGGCAGACGAGCGACGCCTGCAGTTGCAGCGGTTGCGCGAGTTGCTGCGCACGCAACTGCAGTTGCGTCGCTGGCAGCTGGCGCCGTCGCCCACGGCGATCCAGCCACTGATTGTCGGCAGCAATGAAGCAGCGCTGAAATTGAGCGAATATCTGCTTGCAGCCGACGTGCTCGTCCCTGCGATCCGCCCGCCCACGGTGCCGCAGGGTACAGCCCGCCTACGCATCAGCTTGTCGGCTGCGCATACCGAGGCCGACGTCGCGCGTCTGGCCGATGCTCTCAATAAGGCGGAGGAGGCATGGGCATGAGCCTGCATGTCGAAACTTATGGCACTGGCGCCGACCTGGTCCTGATTCATGGCTGGGGCATGCATGGCGGCGTCTGGCAGCCGTTGCTGCGCCATCTGTCGCCGTATTTCCGTCTGCATCTGGTCGACCTGCCCGGCATGGGCTTCAGCCGTCCTTTGGAACACGGCCAATTGCAGGCATACGCCGAACAGCTGGCGACAGTAATACCGACTGATGCCGACATCTGCGGCTGGTCGCTCGGCGGGCTGATTGCCATGCGCCTGGCCATACTGCGGCCTGAGCTGGTGCGCCGCCTGGTGCTTGTGGGCGCAACGCCGTGCTTTACCAACCGTGCCGAACCGCCAGCCTGGAGCGACGGCGTCGACGAGCAGGTGTTTCGCCAGTTTGCGTCGCAGGTGGCGCAGGATTACCAGGCCACGCTGCTCAAATTTCTTACCTTGCAGTGCATGGGCGCCGATAACGCACGCGGCACGCTCAAGCAATTACGCGAGAGTTTTGCCGCGCGCCCGGTGCCGACGATGGAATCGCTGCAGAGAACACTGCGTATTCTGCTGGAAAACGACTTGCGGGCCGAAATCGGTGATTTGCATGTGCCAACGCTGCTTATTCATGGCGACCGCGATCGCCTGGCGCCAGTCGAAGCCGCGCGCTGGCTGGCGCACCACCTGCCTGCAGGCCGCTTGCGGGTAATCGCCGGCGCCGCACATGCGCCTTTCCTGTCGCACCCGGTACCATTTACCGAAGCCCTGCTGCAATTCCTGCAGCCTGCCGCCGCCGCATGAACGACATTTACCGCATAGACAAGGCGCGCATGCGCGCTTCGTTCGATCGCGCCGCTGCAAGCTACGATGCCGCCGCCGTGCTGCAGAGGGAAGTGCGTATGCGCATGCTGGCGCGGCTCGACCTCATCAAGCTGGCGCCCGCACTGATTCTCGACGCCGGCTGCGGCACCGGGCACGCCAGTCACGCCCTGGCTGAGCGTTTTCCCGGCGCAGACGTGGTGTCGCTCGACATTGCGCTTGGCATGCTGCGCATGACGCAGGCCAGCCGACCCGGTTTGCGGGCGCGAATCGCGCGCTGGCTGGGCCTGGATAGGCAGCAGCTGGTGTGCGCCGACATCGAGCGGCTGCCGCTGGCATCAGCCAGCACCGGGCTGGTGTGGTCCAATCTGGCGCTGCAATGGTGCAACGATCTCGATCTCGCCTTTACCGAAGCGCAGCGCGTATTGCAGCCAGGTGGCTTGTTCATGTTCAGCACGCTGGGACCGGACACGCTGAAAGAGCTGCGTACCGCTGCGGCTGCCGGCTCGGGCCATGTGCACGTGAGCCGTTTCATCGACATGCACGATATCGGCGATGCGCTGGTGCGCGCCGGTTTCACCGCTCCCGTGCTCGATGTTGAGCGCTTCACGCTGACCTATGATGACGCGCTCGCTGCCATGCGCGATCTCAAGGCCATAGGCGCACACAATGCCGCGGCAGGGCGCTCGCGCGGCCTCGGCGGCCGCGGTTTTCTGCAGCGGCTGGTCGAGGGCTACGAGCAGTTCCGCCAGCAGGGCAAACTGCCGGCAACCTACGAAGTGGTCTACGGCCATGCCTGGAAACCGGAATCGGCGTCGCGCAATGCCGACGGCAGCGTGCCGGTGCATTTTCACAAGCGTGCTTGAATGCCAGAGAACGAGAGTTGATGATTAAAAAACAGGCGTATTTCGTGACGGGCACGGACACCGGCGTCGGCAAGACGCTGGTTGCGAGCGCGCTGATTCATCGCTTCGCCCAGCACGGCATGCGCAGTGTCGGCATGAAGCCGATTGCCGCCGGCTGCAGCATGAAGAACGGCCGACTGCTGTCGGAAGATGTGGAGCAACTGCTGGCAGCGAGCAACGTCGACGCCGCGCTCGACCTGGTCAATCCTTATGCTTTGGTGCCCGCAATCGCGCCGCATATCGCCGCGCAACAGGCTGGCGTGGCGCTCGAGCTGCCTACCATGCTGTCGGCTTACCGGCGTCTTGCCGACATGGCCGATGCGGTGGTGGTGGAGGGCGTGGGCGGTTTCCGCGTACCGCTGGACGGCAGTCTCGATACGTCTGATCTGGCACAGGCGCTGGCCTTGCCTACGGTGATGGTGGTCGGCATGCGCCTGGGCTGCCTGAGTCATGCCCTGCTGACGGCGGAAGCGATAGAACGGCGCGGCTTGCGACTGGCGGGCTGGGTAGCCAACCGCATCGATGCGGAAATGCCGGTGTACGAGGAAAACCTGCAGACGCTGCGTCAGTGGCTGGATGCACCTTGCCTGGGCGTGCTGCCCTGGCTGGGGCCGAATGCAGATGCGGCGGACGCCGCGGCTCATCTGCAGCTACCGGTATAGCTGATAGGCTTCGATGTAATTGATGACGTCGTCGGGCATCAAATAGCGCGCACTGGCACCCTGGCGCAGGCTGTTACGTATGGCGCTGGCGGAAATGTCGAGCGGCGTGATGCGCTGCACCAGGATGCGGCCGCCGCGGCTTTGTCGCAGATCCTGCGGCTGATCGGTGATGCGGTCTTGCCAGCACGCGCGCAATGCGGGTGACATGTGCTCGGGCTGCGGCACGGCATTCGGCCGATGCGCGACCACGACGTGGCACAACTCCAGCAATTCTTCCCAGCGGCGCCATGCTGCCAGTCCCATGAACGCATCGCTGCCCATGAGCAGGCAGAAAACCTGCGGCTCGTCATCGTCCTCGGTCTGCTGGCGCAATGCCAGTACGGTATCGATGGTGTAGGACGGCTCGCCGCTCAGGATATAGCGTTCGAGCTCGCATTCGTCGATGGCGAACTTGGCATTGCCGGCAATGGCGAGTCTGGCCATCGCCGCACGGTGTACGGCCGAGCTCGTCGGTTGTTCGCGATGCGGCGGGTTGGCGGCGGGAATGAAGCGCACTTCGTGCAGGTCGAGCGCGTCGGCGAGCTCCTGCGCCAGGCGCAAATGGCCGAAGTGGATAGGGTCGAAGGTGCCGCCCAGCAGCCCGATTAACTTCATGCGGTCAGGCGCGCACCTGCCCGTCACCGAGCACGATATATTTCATGCTGGTCAGGCCTTCCAGTCCGACCGGGCCGCGTGCGTGCAGCTTGTCGGTGGAAATGCCGATCTCGGCGCCCAGGCCGTATTCGAAGCCGTCGGCGAAGCGCGTCGATGCGTTGACGATGACCGAACTCGAATCCACTTCGCGCAGGAAGCGGCGCACATGCGTGTAGTTTTCGGTGACGATGGCTTCGGTATGCTGCGACGAATAATGGTTGATGTGAGCGATGGCTTCATCAAGGCCGGCGACGACCTTGACCGAGATGATCGCGTCCAGGTACTCGGTGTAGTAATCCTCTTCGCTGGCGATCTTCGCCATTGGCACAATGGCGCGGGTTTCGGCGCAACCGCGGATTTCCACACCCTTGTCCGTCAGCATGCGCGTGATGGCGGGCAGCATCTCAGCAGCCACTGCACGCGAGATCAGCAGCGATTCCGCCGTGTTGCAGGTGCCGAGGCGCTGCGTTTTCGCATTCTCGACGATAGCCATCGCTTTCTGCGCATCGGCGTCCTCGTCGATATAGATGTGGCAATTGCCGTCCAGGTGCTTGATGACGGGAATGCGCGCCTCTTCCGAAATACGTGCGATCAGGCCCTTGCCGCCGCGCGGCACGATGACATCCACATAATCTTTCATGGTGACAAGTTCACCCACGGCAGCGCGATCCGTGGTTTCCACCACTTGCACCGCAGTTGCAGGCAGGCCGGCTTGCGCCAGGCCCTCATGCACCAATGCTGCCAGGGCACGATTGCAGCGTATGGCCTCGGAACCGCCGCGCAGAATGGCGGCATTGCCTGATTTGATGCAAAGCCCGGCGGCATCGACGGTGACGTTGGGGCGGGCTTCATAAATGATGCCGATGACGCCGAGCGGCACGCGCATGCGGCCGACCTGGATGCCGGAGGGACGATATTTGAGATCGCTGATTTCGCCCACGGGGTCAGGCAGGTCCGCGATCTGCCGCAGGCCTTCGGCCATGTTGGCGATATTTTTCTCGCTGAGTGTGAGGCGGTCGAGCATGGCTGCTTCCATGCCGGCCGCACGGGCGGCTGCGAGGTCGGCCTGGTTGGCGGCGAGCAGGGCCTCCCGGTCGCGCAGGATGGCGGCGGCGATTGTCGTCAGCGCGAGATTCTTGGTACCGGCATCGGCACGTGCGGTCGCGCGCGAAGCAGCGCGCGCCGCTTGGCCCAACTGCTGCATGTAGGCTGCAATATCCATGTCTTTCCTTGGTTGAAGAGCGCTCACCGGCTACGTTTTCCTATTTTTGCCAGGCCGAAACACAGGCGTGAAATTTCCAGCCAGGCATCGCCGCGCATGATGCCCTTGGCCGTCTTGTCGATATCGGCAAGCTTGAGCAGTGCGGCTTGCAGCTGTTTCAGGCTCAAACGTGCAATGGCGCGTCGCGCCAATGATTGGCGGTCGCCGTAGATTCTCGCGCTTTGCATGGCATTTGCCAAGTTTTCGCCGCGTATCTCGGCCTGCTTGAGTCGGACCAGCGGCCGTAGCGTCCACATCAGCGGGTTCATGACCGCGACCGGTTGCTCACCTTCGTCCTGCAAACCCTGCAGAATACGCATGGTGCGCTCGGTATCGCCCGCGAGCACCGCTTCGCCGAGTTGGAAGGCGTCGTAGCGCGAGACATTGAGTACGGCTTCGCGCACGGTCTGCGCCGACAGCTGGCCTTCCGGACACAACAGGCTCAGCTTCTGGATTTCCTGGTGTGCCGCTAGCAGGTTGCCTTCGACCTGATGCGCGATGAACTCCAGGGTCTCGCTATCGGTTTGCTGGTTCTGCAGCGCCAGCCGTTGGGCGATCCATTGCGGCAGTTGTGCGGGTGGCACTTCATCCAGCGCCAGCGTGACACCGGCTTTTTCCAGCGCGGTGTACCAGGCGCTGTTCCTGCCGTCGCGATCGAGTTTGGGCAGGATGACCACGACCACGGTGTCAGGTATCGGTCGCTCTGCCAATGCCTGCAGTGCTTTTGCACCTTCGGTCCCAGGCTTGCCCGACGGTATGCTGAGTTCAAGCAGGCGGCGACTGGCGAATAGCGAGATGGACTGCCCGAATGCGGCCACCTGCTGCCAGTTGAAATTGCGCTCGACCACCAGGCTCAGGCGTTCGTCATAGCCTTGGTGACGGGCGGCGATACGCAGCGCATCCAGGCTTTCGCGCTGCGCCAGCGGCTCGTCGCCCGCGAACACGTAAAGCGGGCGCAGCGTTTGCTGCAGATGCTGCGGCAATTGCTGGACCGGCAAGCGCATCAGCTGCCGGCAGGCTTGATCTGATCGGGTTTTTGCACGACGAGACGCCGTAGCAATTCACGCGTCGCGTCGCTGTGCATGTCGTTGTAAATCTGTTCGCGCTCGAACTGCTTGGCCAGCAGCTGGGTATCGTCATAGGTGAAATCGCGGCGGTTCTCGATGACCTGCGGCGGCCCCCAGATTTCGCTAGCCGGATTACGCAGGCGGAAATGCACGCGGTAGAACAGTTCGTATTCGCGCACCACACCTTCGCCACTCAGCGAAAGAAT
>CBILOJ010000123.1:0-6120 GCA_966238525.1 uncultured Methylophilaceae bacterium
CGCCTAGGCGGGCTTTTTTCATGCCAATAGATCGAGAATGAATTCCCATTCGCGCGGATCGACCGGCGTAATGGACAAGCGGTTGCCACGCTGCAAAATGCGCAAGCTGGCGAGCTCGGGATAGGTCCGTAATTCCTTGAGGCTCAGTAATCGCGTCTTGCGCATGAGCTTGACGTCAACGTTAACCAAGCGCGGATTCTCCGGCGTCGACTTCGGATCGAAATATTTGTGCCCTGGCTCGAACTGGAAACGGTCGGGATAAGCCAGCTGGCTGATCTCGACGATGCCGGCAATACCGGGAACATCGCAATTGGAGTGATAAAAAAAAGCTTGATCTCCAAGCTTCATCTGGTCGCGCATGAAGTTGCGCGCCTGGTAATTACGGATGCCGTACCAGTCAACGGTTTGGTTGGGCATGGCCGCCAAGTCGTCGATCGACACATCCGACGGCTCGGATTTCATCAGCCAGTAACGCATGCGATTTCTCTATTCGATTGATATTCTCGTATCATACCCTGACCGTTACCGATCAAAGGCAATCCATGGCACGCAATGTCCTAGGCACGACGCTGCAGGTATGCAGTCTCGACCCCCTAACCGGTTTCGTGCGCAACGGCTGTTGCGATACCGGGCCGGAAGATCTCGGCAGTCACACCGTGTGCACGCAGGTAACCGAGGAGTTTCTGGCATTTTCCATGTCGCGCGGCAACGATCTTTCCACGCCCAAACCGGAATACGGTTTTGCCGGACTCAAGCCGGGCGACCGCTGGTGCCTGTGCGCACCGCGCTGGCATGAAGCGGCCGAAGCCGGCTTTGCGCCACCGGTGATACTCGAAGCCACACACGAGCTCGCGCTCGAACACGTGAGCCTGGGCGATCTCAAGTATCACGCCCTGCGCTGAACAATAAGGGAGTTCCCCGCAAATATCACCCAGGCCAGCATCCTGAACCGAAGGTTCAAGTGGTGACAGCCGTAAGCCGTATCAGGTACACCCGCTATGGGGCGCGCGCACAACGGTTTAATTGGCCGAAACCGATGCTATAAGCTAGTTCAAGGAATATATAGCCTGAGCAATACCGCAGGGAACAAACTGGAGGCTGGCGGAACACCAGCCTGAAACTGGACTTGCAACCGGACTAGAACAAATTGTCTTGCTCGGCGACTGCCTCGTCAATCTGTTCCTGCATGGAAATGATTCTACGCTTCAAATCACCGATGTCAAAACCATTGGTACGCACCGTTAACAGCTCATGCGTCAGGTTCAGCGCGGCCATGATGGCGATACGCTCGACGCCGACCACCTTGCCGGTATCACGGATTTCACGCATTTTCTTGTCAAGATAACCGACGGCCGTCATCAAGCCCGCGCGCTCCTCTTCGGAGCACGCTACGGCGAATTCACGCCCCATGATATTGACGTCGACTGCCTTGGTCTCGCTCATAATGCCTCCCCGCTGGTTTCATCCTGTGGCAGGCGATCGATAAGCGTTTTGAGCCTTTGGCCGGCGAGCGTCATATTGTTCCTGAGCTGCTCGGCGTCATCCTGCGCCTGCCCCAGGCTCTGCCGCAACTGCGCATTTTCCGCACGCAACTTCTGGCACAACGCCAGCAGGCTGTTCAGCTTTTCTTCAAGGATGATCAAATCGGCTTCCATAGCGCCACTATAATTTGAAAATCCTTGCATGGTCAACTGCTAACGCCAATTTTTGAATGTATTACAATATGTTAGCGGCAACATAATTTTGCCGACCCGTGGCAAGTAACCTATAATCGCGTCGAGTTGACAGGTGCCGATTCGCCATCCGGCGATAGGTGAAACTGGGAATCAGGTGCGTTTTCCAATGAAAACAATGCCTGTGCTGCCCCCGCAACGGTAAGTGAGTGAGGATTCACAATCTGCCACTGAGCATGGCTCGGGAAGGCGTGAATCAAGACTTGCGAGCCCGGAGACCGGCCTGCGACTACAGCTTGGAATAACCGCGGGGTGTCGGTTTTCGAAACGCAGGGTCTGTTTAGACCACGTTTTCTTTACCCTTCTCTGTCGGTATTCCCTTCATAAAAACAGATATGCGGGGACGCATATCGCTAGGGAAGCCTCATGAACAAAACTTTTGTTGCCGGTCTGATCGGACTGGCTATCTCATCCACTACAGTTGCCGCGGATACGCCCACCAGTATGGAAGACGTTGTGGTCAGTGCCACGCGCATCGAACACAAGGACACCGAAACTACCTACGCCTCGGAAATTCACAATCGTGAAATGATCGACGCATCGGGGGCCGCCTCGCTCTACGACTATTTGGCGCAGTACACCTCGCTCAATCTGCTATCGAGTTTCGGCAACAAGGCAACGCCGAGCATAGACATGCGCGGTTACGGCACTGCCAATGGTTACCAGAACTTGGTGATCACTGTCGATGGGCAACGGCTCAACAATATTGACCAGATGTCTCAGCTTATCGGTGCGATTCCGCTCGACAATATCGACCGCATCGAAATTACCAAGGGCAGCGGCTCGGTTATTTATGGCGACGGCGCCATGGCCGGCACCATCCAGATATACACCCGGGCCAGATCCGGTGTCAGCGTCAGCGCCTCGGCCGGTAATTACGGTGCGCGTACCGGCAATCTTTCGGCTGGCGTTTCAGAACAATATTTCGATTTTTCCGTCAGTGCCGCACACGATAGCCACGACGGTTACAGCAAGGAAGACATCACAGGCGAACGCGATGCATTCACGAGCAATACACAAAACGCCAAGCTCAAGATTAAACCTACCGACAATTTGCGCTTCAATCTCGAAGGTACCAGTTCGCGCATCGACGCCCGCTACAATAATGCCTTAAGCCGTGCGCAGTTCAGAGATGATCCACGGCAGAATGGTGGCCGCGCTTACAATCATCAAGGCCTTGATACTGATCAATGGCGGCTGGGCGTCGAGTATGACATTTCCAGCCAATGGCGATTCACCGCCAATCATACTCGTGAAGACAAACTCTCCGAGTATCTCTCTCCGTTCCCCTTCGAGGCGGATTACAACTACCGTAGCAATGACATTGCACTTAACTATCTAGGCGAAACGCTAAGCGTCGTCGGCGGCATCCAGACCTTCGACGGCGTACGCGAAGGCGATTTCGACAAGACCAGCAAGGATAACTTCGCTGTCTTCCTGCAAAGCGAATATCGCTGGAACGATTTCACTTTTTCCGCCGGTGGGCGCCGCGAGAAAGTGGAATATCACTATGCCCCTACAATCGGCGCATCCAAGGATGACGACACCAAGCTCAATGCTTGGGATCTAGGCGTCAATTACAAAATCGACAACGCAACGAGCATCTTCGCCAACTACAACCGCGCCTTCCAAGCACCGGACGTGGACCGCTTTTTCGATTTCGGTGGCATTTTCAACGACTTCATCGAACCGGCAAAATCGAGAACGCTCAACATCGGCTTCAATCATGTCACGTCCGCGAACCGCTTCAAGCTCACAACGTTTTATAGCAAGCTGGACAACGAAATCTACTATTTCAGTGACGCGACGAATTTCATCTTCAGAAACACCAACATCGACAAATCGCACAAGTATGGTCTGGAATTGCAGGATTACTTGCGAATTACCGACAGCTTAAGCGCTTCGCTGATCTACACTTACACCCGCGCCATTATTGGCCGGGAAAACGATGGCGGCGGCGCTTTCAACGGCAAGAACTTGCCTGGCGTTCCCAAGCACGGTGTTAATGCCGGCCTCAATTACACCTTTTTCGATAACGCCAATGTCAATCTGAACCACGTCTGGCGCTCGACGGCTTATGCGTCCAACGATTTTGCCAACACGTTGTCGCAAAAGCAGAACAGCTACGAGTCGACCAACATCGCGCTGAGCTACCGCTATCGCAATCTGCTTTGGTTCGCCGCGATTAACAATATTTTCGAGCACGCAAACTCGATCCAGATCGACAACGATGTGATCTACCCTGTAGATTTCGCTCGTACCTGGCGCATCGGCATGAAAGCGGACTTCTAGTTGAGGCTGCCTTGCCGACAAAATGCTATGATTCACCCCATTGAACATCAGGCTCGCCCGGTCATTCATTGATCAGGCGAGCGGTTTTGGAGATACCTATGAATTCTGTCGTTAAATTCCTGCCTTCGGGCAAGCATCTGGCCATCGCCACCGCCATCGCATTCTTCATGCTGCTCACGCGCGGCAGCCACGTGCTATCGCCGGTGTCGCTACCGGATGCGAGCCTGGTGCTGTTCCTGCTCGGCGGCCTCTACCTGGGGCGTGCCGGCTGGTTCGCGCTGTTTTTCGTGCTTGGTGCCATTATCGATTTCGGCGTGGCAGCACTCGACCCATGGCAGGGCTTCTGCCTAACCGACGGCTACTGGGGCCTGATTCCGGCCTACGGCGCGATGTGGCTTGGCGGCCGCTGGTTGGCCACACGGCAAAATGCGTACGCCGCACTGCCCTATGCCGCGACGGCGCTGCTGACCACGCTGGTCGCCTTCGTCATTTCGACCCAAACCTACTACCTGTTCTCGGGCCGCTTCCCCAATAACGGCGTACTGCACACCCTGCAGTACGGCTGGGACTACCTGCCGGGCTATCTGGGCTTTACCGCCGTCTATTTCGCCCTGGTCTGGATCGGTGCCCGCCTGCTGCGTAGCTGGAAGCTGCATGCCGCCGCGCGCGCCTAACATGCGATGACGATCGAAAGCCGCACGGGCAACCGCTGCGGCTTTTTTTCATGTCTAACCCGCCACCTCATTTCCAGCGCATCGCCTGCCTGACCGTTGAAACGGCGGAAACGCTGTACCTGCTTAACGAACAGGACCGCATCGTCGGTATTTCCGGCTACACCACGCGCCCGGCTCATGCCCGGCGAGAAAAGCCAAAAATCGCCGCGTTCACCAGCGCCAACATCGACAAAATTCTCGCGCTGTCGCCCGACCTCGTGCTGACCTGCACCGACTTGCAGGCCGACATGGCCGCTGCGCTGATCAAGGCAGGCATCGAAGTGCATGCCTTCAACCAGCGCTCGCTGGCCGGCATATTACAAATGATCAACACTTTGGGTGCGCTCACCGGCGCCACTGCCAAAGCCGCGCAGCTCGTGGCGCAACTACGGCAGACCATGGATACGGTTGCCGAAACTGCGGCTTATCTGCCAACACGGCCCAACATATATTTCGAGGAATGGGACGCGCCCATGATCAGTGGCATCGGCTGGGTGAGTGAACTTATTACAATTGCCGGCGGTAATGATTGCTTCGCCGAGCTGGCATCACAGTCTCAAGCCAAGGAACGCATCATTGCCGACGCTGACGAAGTGGCCCGACGCCAGCCCGATATCATCGTCGGCTCTTGGTGCGGCAAGAAATTCAAGCCTGAAGCCGTCATTAATCGCCCCGGTTGGCAGGATATTCCCGCCGTACGCAATGGCATGCTATTTGAAATCAAGTCAGCCGATATCCTGCAACCTGGCCCGTACGCCATTACCCACGGCTTGCGGCAATTGCAGCAGATCGTGCAGCGCTGGGGCGCACAGCAATCTTTCGCCAAACACTGGAGTTGACGTCATGTCTATCAGCCTGATCCTGGGCGGTGCACGCTCGGGCAAAAGCGCATATGCGCAAAAACTTGCCGAGCAAAGCACTCTTCCCGTCACCTACATTGCCACAGCGCAGGTTTACGACGAGGAATTCGGCGCGCGCGTGGCGCTGCACCGGCAAAGCCGTCCTTCGCATTGGAAAACCGTGGAGACGCCCCATCGACTGGCCGAAACCTTACGGCGTGAAGCGGCTGCCGAGCGCTGCCTGGTGGTCGATTGCCTGACCTTGTGGCTGGCGCAATGTATTTGCCCGGATTGCGCGCCCGCCGACGGCGTGGATTGGGAAAACGAGCGTGTGGAATTTCTAGCGACACTAGCGGCATTGCCCGGACGCATCGTGCTCGTCAGCAACGAGGTCGGCATGGGCATTGTGCCGCTCGGTGAGATCAACCGTCGCTTTCAGGACGAGCAGGGCCGGCTCAATCAGGCGGTGGCGACTATCGCAAAGAATGCCGTCTTCATGGCGGCCGGCCTGCCGCTTGTGCTCAAGGGCGAATCTGCAACATC
>CBILOJ010000124.1:0-6075 GCA_966238525.1 uncultured Methylophilaceae bacterium
TTCACCTGCTGGCCTTCGGTGACGAAGATTTCGCTGACGATGCCGCCGGTCAGGTGCTGCACCACCTTGTGGTTGCCTTCGACATTGACCACGCCTTCGGTCGGCACACCTTCATCGAGTGGCGCGAATGCCGCCCACAGCAAAAAGCCGCCAAGGCCGAGCAGCAGGATGAGAACGCCGAAACGGTGCGTCTTGCGGGAATCAGCCAGGCCCGGCAGTTCGACTACCCTGCGGCCATGCGAGGTGGGAATTTGCGGTACGGATGGTGGCGTAGCTGGCGATGATATAACTGGCGATTGCATGGTATTCCTCAGGCGGCTTTGATGGCAGCGGATTTGGCTTGGTTGAGCGCGGAGAGTACGGCGTCTCGGGGCCCGTAATGGTCGATTTCCCCGTGTTTAAGAATCAGCAGCCGATCCGTGATTTTCAGGATGCCGGCCCGGTGCGAGACCAGCACGATGGTCTTGCCGCGGCTGCGCAACATCTGCAGCGCATGGAGCAGGCTGGCTTCGCCATGCTCGTCGAGATGGGAATTTGGCTCGTCCAGCACCAGAATCGCAGGTTCGCCATACATGGCACGCGCCAAACCCACTAGCTGGCGCTGGCCGCCGGACAGTACACCGCTAGCGTCTTCTATCCTCGTGTCGTAACCGTGCGGCAGGCGCAGGATGCTGTCATGGATGCCGGCGGCATTTGCCGCCTCGATCACTTGGTGCGTGTCGGGCTCGGCGAAGCGGGCGATGTTCTCGGCGATGGTGCCTTCGATCAGCGCCACATCCTGCGGCAGATAGCCAATCGAAGCAGCGAAATGTTGCGGCGGCAACCGGTCAGCAGCGTGACCGTCGACCAGCAGCTCTCCGTCTTGCCATGGGCAGACGCCGACCAGGCAGCGCGCAAGCGTGGTCTTGCCCGAACCGGAAGGCCCCATGACCGTGAGAATCTGGCCGGGGCGGATGTCGAGATCGAGATTTTGCAGAA
Organism: uncultured Methylophilaceae bacterium; assembly: GCA_966238525.1. Lineage (GTDB taxonomy): Bacteria > Pseudomonadota > Gammaproteobacteria > Burkholderiales > Methylophilaceae > CBILOJ01. The sequence goes on from CBILOJ010000124.1 coordinate 979, forward strand.
CGTATTTGTCGCTGTCCCCCAGCCGCACGCCGAGTTGCTGCAATACGATGCGCCCCTGAAGCGTGCCGGCCTCGATTGCAGGCGCAACGATCGGTTCGGACATCAGCAGCTGATTGAGCCGTGCTGCCGATTGCCGCGCCTGGATGAACTGCTTCCAAGTGTTGACGATGACGTCGAAAGGCTGCAACGCCCGTGCAATAAGCACGTTGGAGGCGATCATGGATCCGACCGAAATCGCGCCCTGTACGGCCAGCACGGCACCGGCGCCCAGCATCAGCGATTGCATGGAATAGCGCACGAATTTGTTGACGAACTGGTTCTGCCTTTGCACCCGCTGCGCTTCGCCGTCGAGCAGGCTCCAGCGCTGATGCATGGTTTGCCAGCGCCGATAGAGGCCAGGCAGCATACCCATGACGTGCAGGGTTTCGATATTGCGAGCCTTGCTGTCGAGGAACTGCTGGCTGGCGAGTGCTGCCGCGCCTGCATCCTGCAACGGGTGATCACTGCTGCGCTGATTCCACATCGCAATGCCGAACTGGATGGTACAGAAGATGATGGCTACTGTGCCCAGCATCGGGTGCAGGATGAACAGCACGGTGATGTAGATGAAGGTCCATGGAACGTCGAAGAAGGCAAACAGGCCACTGCTGGTGAGGAACTGGCGCATCTGCGTCAAATCCTGCAGCGCTTCGGCGGCCTTGCCGCGCTCCGTGGCCAGTGCTGCTGAAAAGCCGAGCCGGAATATGCGGTCATTCAGCAGCCGGTCGAAGCGAACGCCCGCCCGGATGGCAGTGACGGAGCGCAGCCATTCGGCAAACGCCATGGTCAGCAGGAAAAAGCAGGTGATCAGCGTGACGGCGAGCAGCGTTAGCTCGTTGCGGCTCTGCATGACGCGATCGTAGAGCTGCAGCATGTAGAGGGTCGGCGCCAGCATCATGAGATTGGTGACCAGGCTCAGCAGGCCGACCAGCAGGAATTCGGTGCGGAACAGGGCCAGATATTGGCGCAATGCTTGCGGTTGGTTCATGCGGTTTGTATCCCGGTTTCTGCCGTGGCTGATGCCGGTCGCGGTTGCAGCGAAGCCATGACTTCAGCCGGCTTGCCGTAGCGGTAGACCTGGCCGTACATCAGGATCAGCATCTGGTCGGCAAGCGCCTGAATGCCCTGCAAGTGGCTGATAATGACGAAAGTGGTGCCGCGGCCCTTGAGCGTGCGGATCATGTGGTGCATGACCCGATCGCTCGCTTCGTCGAGATTGGCGTTGGGCTCGTCGAGGACGACGATGCGTGGATCGCCGTAAATGGCGCGCGCCAGGCCGACCAATTGCCGGCGCCCACCCGACAGGAAAGCGCCTTCGCTGCCGATACGGGTATGAAGGCCGTCGGGTAGGGCGTCGACGAATGCGTGGAGGTCGAGCAGGTCGATGACGGCGGCGAGTTTCTGTTCGTCGACTTCGCCGAAGCGGGCAATGTTTTCGGCAAGCGTGCCATCCAGCAGCTCGATATTCTGCGGCAGGTAGCCGATATGCTGCCCGAGTTCCGCCTTGCCCCACTGATGCACGTCGACGCCGTTGTAACGCACCTTGCCGCTACGCGGTGTGCCGAGGCCGACCAGCAGTCGGGCCAGCGTGCTCTTGCCGGAAGCGGAAGGTCCGGCTACCAATAGCACTTCTCCCGGCGAAAGCCGGAAATGGATGTTCTTCAGAAAGACTTCGCGGCTGCTGCTTTCGGGACCAGGCAAGGCGTAGCTCAGGTGCTCCACGCTGATTTCGCCAGTCGGCGGCGGCAGGGGCATGCCTTTTTCGCGATGGGGAAAGCCGGCGAACAGCGTTTCGAGCCGGTCAAAAGCGCTCATGGCGACGGCAAGCGTACGCCATTGTGCGATGAGCTGGACGAAGGGCGACAGCACGCGCGCGGCGAGGATGGAAGCGACAATCATCAGTACAGCGCCGTGCTCGATATCGTTGTTGATGACGAGGTAGCAACTCAGCCCCAGCACCAGCGAGGTCTGCATAACCTGCAGCAGCTTGGACAATGCGCTGCTCTTGCCGGCGATCACGGAGGCTTGCGCCTGATGATCGAGAAAGGCCTGTTGCTTTTGCAGCCAGCGTTGTTGCAGACGATCCAGCATGCCCATGGCCTGGACGACTTCGGCCTTGCCGGTGATGTTGGCGAAATAGCTTTGCGCAGCGATGGCGTGGCGGTTGGCCTCATTCAACTGCGGATTGACACGGTACTGATTGAAAAAGGCAACGACGATCTGCAGCGCCAGCCCCCCAAGCGTGAGATAGCCCAGTGCCGGGTGGATGCAGAAGATGGCGACGATGAAAATTAAAACGTAGGGCAGGTCGAGCAGCCCCAGGATGGCCGGCGAAGCCAGGCTTTCCTTGAATATCCTGAAATCTGAAAACACTTGCTGGATCGGGAAATCGGCCGCTTGCAGCCGGGCGTGGAAGGCATCATCGAAAACCTTGCGGCGCAGTGTTTCCTCGATTTGCAGAGCGGCGGCATACATGAGCTTGCGACGGACCCATTCCAGCGCTTCCATGATGAGATAGATGAAGATCACCATGCCCGTCAGCATGCCAAGCGTGGTGAGGTTGCGGCTGTAGATCACGCGGTCGTAGACCTCCAGCATGTACCACGAGGGTGCCAGTACCATGAGGCTGGTGAAAAAGCCGAAGCCGGCCACCTTGCGATAGCAGGGCGCCAGTGCCAGCAGTGTGCGCTTCAATGTTTGCGTATTCGGATCGGTTTTCACGGTGTATGAAACAAAGGGCATGCCGCTGAAACGGCATGCTGTTGGAGAAAACGGGCAGGCTTGTGGCCTGCCCGATCACCTTGATTAGACCACCGCGATATCGGCTGCCGTGATCGACGTAACGCCGGTCAGCACGGCGATATCGATCGCCGCACCGGAACCATTGCCGTCTGCGTCATACATGAGCGTATTGGTTGTGCTGTCGAAGATCAGGAAGTCGTCTGCGTCCTGCGCACTGGAACCCATGACCAGGTTGGCCGAGGTGAAGCCGGCCAGACTGGCGAACTGGTCGGTGTTCAGTTCCAGTTTGTCGGTGCCGCTGGTGAAGTCGGTGATGGTATCGACACCGGTAAGGTCGAAGGCGGTATCGACGTAGGTCTGCACTTCATCGTCGTCACCGGTGACCACTTGCTCATGCACCTGGCCGAAGACGAAAGTATCCGCGCCTGCATTGCCGGTCAGTACGTCGTTGCCGCCGTTACCGATGAAGCGATCGGCTTGCGTGGTGCCGATGAAGGTCTGCGTGTTGCCGTTGCCTTCGAACAGCAGGCCGTTGGCGGTGACACCGGAAGCATCGACGACGACGTTGTCAATGGTGCCGCCGTTATTGCCCAGCGTGTTGGAAAGATCAGCAACCGTGCCGTTGGCGGCAAAGTAGTAGTGGTCGTTCAGCAATTGCAGCGCGGAGTTTTCCACATTCAGGCGACCAACCGTACCGCCGACCTGGACGACTTCCATGTCCTGGAAATTGGCGTCGTTGAGGACTACCGTGCCGGCGCTCGTGCTGTTGGCGCCGATGCCGGTGGTAATGCGTAGCGTATCGGTGCCGTCACCGCCGACGATGACGTCGTGCTTGGCGCCGGTGGCGATCCATTCCGCATTGCCGTCGTCGGCCTTGGAGGTGGTGCCGGCAACGCCGCTGCCGAAGCCGCCAATGACGAAGATGTCGTCGCCTTCGCCGCCGTCGAGATAGTCGGCGCCGCCATGGCCGATCAGGAGGTCGTTGCCGCCATTGCCGTAAACGGTATCGTCGCCGAGGCGCATCGTGGCGTATTCGACGCCGTCACCACCGATGAGGGTCTCGCTGGCGCCGGCCGATTCGTTGGCGCCGTCGACGCGGGTGAAGCTGCCTGCTTCGCCTTCGCTGGCGTCGTAGACGATATCGACGTTGTGGAAGAGGTTGGCGACGGAGAAGTCGTCGAATTCGATGGCAGCGGCATCGTATTCGGCTTCCTCGGCGCCTTCGATGTCTTCATCGGGTTCGAACTCGGCTTCTTCAAATTCGAGGTTGATGGTGACGGTTTCCGCAGGGCCACCGGCCACGCCATGGATTTGCATGCCGGGGTTGAGGGCGCCAAGGCCCAGTGATTCGCCGTTGTTCTCGAGTTGTTCGGCGCTCAGCTCGATGTTGACGCCGCTGGCGAGTTCGATACGCTCGATACCTCTAAAGCTCAGGGATTCCGAGAAATCGCCGGAAGTGGTGAATTCAAGAGTGTCTACGGCGTTGTAGCCAGCGACACTGCTTGCGGCTGTGCTGATGGCATCGGAACCGGGACGGGTGACGAGATTGAGGCGGACGTCAGTTTCCGTCTGTTCGGATTGCTCGATGTCCTCGATCTCTACCCATTCGCCGGTCACCGTGTCAAATGCAATGAGTTCTTCTTCTTCCTCGCCGCCTTCTTCCTCTTCTTCGCCTTCTTCGTTTTCTTGAATATCTACATAACGAGCACTATTGCCAGCATTGTCCAGTGACGAAGTTCCAGCTTCGATGAATACCATGCCTTCGCTTTCCAGTTCTTCGCTGATGCGGAACGTATCGTTGCCCTCGGCACCGATCAGGACATCATCAGTGCTGACTAGATACAGGTTGCCAACGACGGACTCATTACCTGCCGTACTGTCACCGCCTTCGATATAATCACCGCCGTTACCGCCACTGAGCACATCATCACCTGCGCCAGCAAGGATAACGTCATCACCATCACCACCCAGCAGGATATCATTGCCACTGCCAGCTAGAATGGTGTCGTTCCCCGCCCCACCATCGACGGTGTTGTTCCCTTCATTGGCATCGATTGAGTCGTTGCCGCTTCCGCCGGAAATCAAATCATTGCCAGTACCAGCGAGAATAATGTCGTCACCAGCGCCGCCGTCAATAATATTGTTACCATTATTGCTGCTCCCATTCCCGGTCATCAGGAAGTCGTTGCCATCCCCACCGTACAGCTTGTCCGAGCCGTTTCCGCCCCACAGATAGTCGGCGGCGCTCTTGCCCTTAAGCGTGTCTGCGCCTGCGAAACCGAGCAGGTCGTCTTGGCCAGCATTGTCGCCGTCGGT
>CBILOJ010000125.1:0-6065 GCA_966238525.1 uncultured Methylophilaceae bacterium
CAGCGCGGCTTGCGACTGGGGCATGGCGTGTGGGATCTGATTTTCCGGCGCAAGGCGTAACGCCGCCGCGCTCCGCCCCGCTGCTAAGGCAGGTTGCGCTCGCCCTGCTGCAGCCAGCCGCCGATCACTTGTTCCGCTTCCTCGACGCCTTGTTTCTTGAGGCTGGAAAACAGTTGCACGCTGCAATTGCCCCAGTTGGCGGCAAGCTCGTTGCGCACGGCGAGCAGCGTCTGGCCGGCAGCACTGCGCGACAGCTTGTCGGATTTAGTCAGCAACACATGCACCGGCCTGCCGCTGGGGCAGAACCAGTCCAGCATTTGGCGGTCTAGTGGCGTCAACGGGTGACGGCAATCCATGACCAGTACCAGACCGTGCAACACGCTGCGCTGACTCAGGTAGGCGGACAGGGTCATCTGCCAGTGCTGGCGTAGCGCTTCCGGTACTTTGGCATAGCCGTAGCCGGGCAGATCCACCAGATAGCGTTCATTGCCTAGGCTGAAAAAATTGATGAGCTGGGTGCGTCCGGGCTGTTTGCTGACGTAGGCCAGCCGATTGTGGTTGGCCAGCGTATTGAGTGCGCTCGATTTTCCGGCATTGGAACGCCCGGCGAACGCTACCTCAATGCCGTCCGGCGGCGGCAGGTCGCGCAAGTAGTGCGCGGAGCTATGAAAGACGGCGTTCTGGAACAGAGGCATGCGGTTTCCGCGGTGATTTCAGGGGCGAAAATGCTAACACGATAACGCAGTTTCCGATAAAATAGCAGGGTTTTGCTTTACCCAGAACTTGATAGTATTTGAGGAGCAGTACATGAAATTCCGTCACCTGGCGGTGCACATAGCCGGCATCTTGATCGCCATGCTGGGCACCGTTTCCGTCCATGCAGCCGGCGATGCCTCCAAGGCTGCTCAAACCGCCACGCAAGTCTGCGCGGCATGTCACGGCGCCGATGGCAACAGTGCGATCGGCATGTACCCCAAGCTGGCCGGTCAGCATCCCGAATACATTGCCAAGCAATTGGATAATTTCAAGTCTGGTGAACGCAAGAATGCCATCATGGCGGGCATGGTGACTACATTGACGGCGGAAGACATGGCAAACCTAGGCGCCTACTTCGGCTCCCAAAAACCCGTGGGCGGTACGGCGAAGAGTAATGGCGCAGGCTCGCTCGGCGAGAAGATTTACCGTGCCGGTGTGCCTGGCATTGGCGTTCCCGCCTGTGCTTCCTGCCATGGCCCGGCCGGCGCCGGCATTCCGGTGCAGTTCCCGCGTTTGTCGGGACAGCATGCCGATTATATCGCCGCACAGCTCAAGGCATTCCGCACTGGTGAGCGCGCCAATGACGGCGCCAAGATGATGCGCATGATCGCCGCCAAGCTCAGCGATCAGGACATCGATGCTGTCGCCGATTACATCCAGGGCCTCAAGTAGGCTGACAACCGAATCGGCATTGATGCGTTAAGGGTGGCTGTGACCACCCTTAACTTTTTGCTCCGGCCCTTGTCTCTAACTGCAAGCCTCCATCAGTAGACCTTCAGATTGAACTCTTCGCCCCCCGCCCTTTCTGCCCGCAAGCGCCTGTATGAGCTGTTGAGTTCGATGCGCTTCGCCGTCAGCCTGCTGACCGTACTCGGCATCGCTTCCATTATCGGCACTGTGCTCAAGCAGAATGAGCCCTATGCCAATTACGTCGTGCAGTTCGGCCAGTTCTGGTTCGAGTTTTTCGAAAAGCTGGGACTGTACGATGTTTATCACAGCGTATGGTTTCTGGCGATCCTGCTGTTCCTGGTGATTTCCACCACGCTGTGCATCTATCGCAACAGTCCGCTCATGCTCAAGGAGTTGCGCGCCTATCGCGAGCAGGCCGGCGAGAAGTCGTTGCGGTTGTTTAGCCATCGACAGGAATACGAGGCTGGGGTCGATGTCGAAGCCGCAAAGGTCAGCCTCGGTGCGTTCCTCGCCGAACGCGGCTTCCGCTTCAGGCGTGTCACGCACGAGGACGGCGGCGAACTGTTTGCGGCCAAGGCCGGCAGCTACCAGCGCCTGGGCTATATCTTCACGCACGCCGCCATCGTCATCATCTGTATCGGCGGGTTGCTGGACGGCAACGTGCCGTTCAAGGTGCAGGAACTGCTCGGCTATAAAAAGCTGGAAACGTTGGATATACCCGCGTCGCAGGTGGCCGCCGAGAGCCGCATGTCGGTGGCCAATCTGTCTTTCCGCGCCAACATGACCCTGCCCGAGGGCACCAATTCCGATGTCGCCTTCATGCGCGTGCGCGATGGCTACCTGGTGCAGGAGCTGCCGTTCAGCATCGCGCTCAAGGATTTCCGCATCCAGCATTATGCGACAGGCCAGCCCAAGTCGTTTGAAAGCGATCTGCTGATTATCGATCCCGCACGCAAGGAACCGCTGGCGCATACCATCAGTGTCAATCATCCGCTGATTTACAAGGGCATCGCCATTTACCAATCCGATTTCCAGGACGGCGGTTCCAAACTGGATTTCAACGTCTGGGGTCTGTTCAGCGGTAAAAACAGCACCTTGCCGATCAGCGGAAACGTATTCAAGAGCGCCACTTTAGGACAAGGCGCCGATGCCTTGACCCTGGAGTTCGATGACTTCCGCTTGTTCAATATTCTCAACCTGTCGGCGGATGGTAGCGGCCGCCCGCACAACGTCGGTCCCAATGTGACCTTCAAGGTGCGCAACACGCAAGGCCAAGCTAACGAATACGTCAACTACATGCAGCCTTTGCAGCTGAACGGCCGTTGGTATTTCGTTTCCGGCATGCGTTCGACCCAGCAGGAGGACTTCAAATACCTGCGCATGCCAGCCGACGAGGATCAAAGCCTGCAGGGTTTCATGGATCTGCGTGCTGTCATGTTCGACGAATCGGGCTATGAAGAAATCGCCAAGCATCTGTCGGCCAATGCGATTGGCGGCGCCGGCACCGACAAGGCGCTGTTGCAGAAATTCGAGAGCAGCGTGGTGCAATTGCTCAAGGCATTCGCCGCTGGCGGCTATTCTCGCATTGCCGAGTTGATCGAGGCGTCGGTGCCTGAGGCGGAACGCGAAAAAGCGGCGCAGACCTATATCAAAATCGTCAACAGCGCCGCTTATGAGGCTTACGAAATGAGCCGCGCTCGTGCCGGCAAGCCGCCGGCGGCCACTAATCAGGCGACCTTCGATTTTCTGCAGGACAGCCTCAACGCCATGAGCGATACTTTTTTCTACGGCGCCCCGTTCTATCTGCAACTGACACAGTTCGAGCACAAGCAGGCGAGCGGCTTGCAACTGACGCGTTCGCCCGGCAAGAATCTGGTGTATTCGGGCTCCATTTTGCTGGTGCTCGGCATTTTTGCCATGATATACATTCGAGAACGCCGCATCTGGCTGCTGGTCAAAGCCGGTAGCGCCGGGACGGGCGCGCGCGTGCTGTTCGCCATGTCGGCCAACCGCAAGAACCGTGATCTGGATCTGGAATTCGCACGCTATCGGGATCAATTGCAGCGATTGCTGCAGGCACAATCAGGAGCTTGAACATGAATACAGCCACTTACGATGCACCCGTGCCGCTAATGCAGCGGCTGAGCTGGCAGGATTGGGCTTATGCCTTATTGCTCGCGCTCGGCGCCGTCTTTGCCTTTAGCCGTTACGGCCACTATATGGATGCCTACGAAACGGGCTTTCTGTTTGGCGCTGTGGTGGTGTTCAGTGGGCTGGGTTGGCAATGGAAGGCGATACGGCCGCTGGTGATTGGTGTGGGCGTGGTCAGCATTTTCGCCATCAGTCTTTACCATGGCGAGCAGGCTCGCGCCGAGCAGGCGTTCTTCCTCAAGTTTCTCGTCTCCAGCCAGTCTGCAATCATGTGGATGAATGTGCTGTTCGTGCTGGCCATGCTGACCTACTGGCTGGCGTTGTTCTCACGATCGGCCTTTGCCGGTAAGGTGGCCTCCGGCCTGACCTGGAGCGCGGTATTCATGGGCTTCGTCGGCCTCATGGTGCGCTGGTACGAATCCTATCTGATTGCCCCCGATGTCGGCCACATCCCCATCAGCAATCTCTACGAAGTGTTTATCCTGTTCTGCCTCATTACCTCGCTGCTGTATCTATATTATGAGCAGCACTATGCCACGCGCCAGCTCGGCGGGTTCGTGCTGCTCGTCGTCAACGCGGCCGTGGCCTTCATCTTGTGGTATACCTTCGATCGCCAGGCGCACAATATCCAGCCTTTGGTGCCGGCGCTGCAATCCTACTGGATGAAGATACACGTGCCGGCCAACTTCATCGGCTACGGTTCTTTTTCGTTGGCTGCCATGGTCGGCAGTGCCTATCTGCTCGCCAGTCGCGGCATACTGGCATCGCGCCTGCCCGCACTCGAGGTGCTCGACGATCTTATGTACAAGGCTATCGCCATCGGCTTCGCCTTTTTCACCATCGCCACCATTCTCGGTGCCATGTGGGCGGCCGAAGCCTGGGGCGGCTACTGGTCATGGGATCCGAAGGAAACCTGGGCGCTTATCGTCTGGCTCAACTATGCGGCATGGCTGCACTTGCGGCTGATGAAGGGCCTGCGCGGCGAAGTGCTGGCCTGGTGGGCGCTGATCGGCCTGCTGGTGACGACTTTCGCTTTCCTCGGTGTGAATATGTTTCTGTCCGGCCTGCATTCCTATGGCGAACTCTAGTTTGCCGAGTAGAAAATAATTCCCACCGCCTATATGAATTGCTAGTACGCCCGGCTTAGCCGGGCGTGCAATCCTAGACGTTTCTGATTCTCGCCGGCAGTCGACTGGAGGCGTCATGAAAAGACAACCGGGATTTACGCTGATCGAACTGGCCATCGTGCTGGTTATCATCGGACTGCTACTGGGCGGCGTGCTCAAAGGGCAGGAGCTGATCGCCAGCGCCAAGGTCAAGAACATGGCCGGCGATTTCAAGAATATTCAGGTCATGCTTTACGGCTATCAGGACAAGTTCCGCGCGTTGCCGGGCGATGATGCCGGTGCCGCTAGCCATCTCGACGGCGGTACAGTGGCGCAAACAGGTACGCCGGGCAATGCCGTTATTGAGGGCGGCTGGGATTCCACCGATTCCAAGGACGAATCTTTTCTATTCTGGCAACACGTGCGCCTAGCCGGTCTCGCTGCGGGATCAATTGATCCTGCCATGCCTGAATACATCCCCAGAAACGCTGACGGCGGCCGCTTGGGTGTGCAGAGTATCGGGCCGTTCAGAACCACAGGTATTACCGATGCGACGCTCGCGGGGCTTTATGTCGCCTGTTCCGATGGTGTGGCCGGCAAGCTGGCCAAGCAGCTTGATGTGACGCTGGACGACGGCGCCACTGCCAGTGGTGCCGTTCGTGTGATCAAGCAGGCTGCGATGCCAGGCGCCTCATTGGCCATGGACAAGGTGGTAGATAATGATCTGTATACGGTTTGCACGACGTTTTAACCGGGAAGTCCTGCGCAAATAGCCCGCTTTGGCGGGCTTTTGTTATGCAAGTTATACCTTGAGCGAGAATTGAATTAGAATAGCCGTCTTGTAAAATTAAAATTCAACATGACCGACAACATCGTCGAAATCAACAACCTCTCCTTCGGCTACAAAGGCCGTCAGCTGCACAAAGGCATCAATATGTCCTTTGCCCGCGGCAAGGTGATCGCCATCATGGGCGGCAGCGGCAGCGGCAAGACCACGCTGCTGCGTCTCATTGGCGGCCAGCTGCGACCGACACAGGGGGAAGTGCGCGTGGATGGCGAAGTGGTACATGCGCAGGACCGCACCGGTCTTTACCGCCTGCGCCGCAAGATGGGCATGCTGTTCCAGCAGGGCGCGTTATTCACTGACTTGTCCGTTTACGAGAACGTAGCGTTCCCGATACGGGAACATACCGATTTGCCGGAATCCATGGTGCGTGACCTGGTGATGCTCAAGCTTAATGCGGTAGGCTTGCGCGGTGCACGCGACCTGATGCCGACCGAATTGTCGGGCGGCATGGCACGCCGTGTGGCGCTGGCGCGCGCAGTAGCGCTGGATCCGGACATCATCATGTACGACGAACC
>CBILOJ010000126.1:0-6010 GCA_966238525.1 uncultured Methylophilaceae bacterium
CGCGGTCAGTTTTCGCTGGAGACGTTGCTCGATGCCAGCGTTGTCATATTCGATAGCAGCGCCTTGAAGATCGGGCCGGAGTTGGCAGAATTCTCGCCTGAAACTCTGCTGCAAGTGACACGCGATGTTGGCATACAGACCATTATGACCGGTGCGGATCAACCCGAGCATTACGATTGGGCGCGCAAAATGGGAGTGGATGGAGTGCAAGGCCGTCTGTTCAGGGACAGGCGTCATCTGTAACCCAGGCATGGTCCGCATGCGACTCACAATGCGAATTATTTGCAGTTCTGCAGCGAATTTTTTTCTGGGCTAGACTGCGCTCGTGGACTTGATCCTTACCTTACGAACACAGAATGGAGGCGGCACATGAGCCAAGAGAACAATACCCCGGTGATTCAGGCGCTGAATACCATCCTCGAGATGGAACTGGCCGGCGTCGTGCGCTATACGCATTATGCATTGATGGTTTACGGCTACAACCGGATTCCCATCGTTTCCTGGCTGCGCGGCCAGGCGACCGAATCTCTCGATCATGCCAACAAGGCAGGCGAGCTGATTACGCATCTCGGCGGCCACCCGTCGCTGGCCATCGGCCCGTTGCTCGAAACGCATAACCACGACATCGGCGGCATCCTGCGTGAATCGCTGGAACACGAAAGCGCGTCGCTCGAGTGCTACCGCAAGCTGCTCAAGCTGGTCGAGGGCAATTCGGTGATGCTGGAAGAATATGCACGCGAGATGATTTATGCCGAGGAACTGCATATCGGCGAAGTCGACAAGATGCTGCGCAAGCCCGGCGACGTGGCGAGCTACAGCAATACGAGCCAGTAGTAATTCTTGCTGAAAATAAAAAGGGCGGTTTGACCGCCCTTTTTATTTGTCCGCAGATTCTGCTGGATTGCCCGGCTTGTCGTCGCTTTCAAGCCGGCGCGCGCCGTTGAAGCGTTTGGCCCAGTAGGCGTCATCCATGTTGACGACATGAATGGTCCCGCCCGAACTTGGCGCATGGATGAAACGGTTATCGCCCACATAGATGCCGACGTGGGAAAACGTCGATTTCAAGGTGTTGAAAAACACCAAATCGCCGGGCTTGAGCTGGTCCATCGGCACCGCCTGGCCGAGGCGACTCAGGGCACGCGCGCCATGCGGCAGTGTCAGGCTGGCGGCCTGCTGGAAAACGTAGCGCACAAAGCCGCTGCAGTCGAAGCCGGTTTCGGGTGAGCTGCCGCCATACTTGTACTTGATGCCGGTCAGGCTCAGCGCGCTGATCAGCACTTCATGCGCGGTGCTCGCCCAATCTGCAGCGAGATCCGCGGTCGGCTGGGGTTGCTCGACGACCGTGTCTTCGGCTTGCACAGGCAAGGCGAGGACGAGCACAGATAGGGCAATGATGAGCTGAAGGCGCATGCCCGCGATTCTAAAAGGGTTTGGGCCCGCTTGTAAACCATTGAGTTATCTCATAATAAAATTAATCACGGCTGAGGTACCGCACAGTCGGGCTGTGTCAATCGTGTAGAATGGGTCGGGCAGTGCGCGCAATGCCGAGCTGCGATCAGCTTGAATCGAACCGTTTGGGATGACTATGCTGCGTGAAACCTACTCCGTATTTCGCGACCTGGGCCGCGTGCGCGCCATTGCCCGCGTACTCGTGCGCTACGGCTGGGGCGACATTGCCAAACGCCTCGGCCGGCGCAGCCTGATCGGCTGGGCCGGCAATGCACTGAATTCACAAGCTACGCGCGAGATCATGCTGCTGCCGTCCGAAGTGCGGGCGCGGCTGGCGATGCAGGAGCTCGGCCCCACCTTCGTCAAGCTCGGCCAGGTGCTGGCGACCCGTCCCGACATCTTTCCGCCGAACTGGATCGCCGAATTCGCCAAGCTGCAGGACCAGGTGCCACCGGTGCCGTTCGAATCGCTGCTGCCCGATCTCGAGTCGGCGCTGGGAAGATCGCCGTTCGACGTGTTCGAGGATTTGCAGACCGAAGCCATCGCCGGCGCCTCGATCGCGCAGGTGCACCTGGCCCGGCTGCAGGACGGCACGCCCGTGGTGCTCAAGATACGGCGCCCGCATATGCGGCAGAACGTCGATGCCGACTTGCGGCTGCTGATGCGTCTGGGCCGCCTGATCGAAGTGGAATTCGAAGAAACGCGGCGTTACCAGCCGCAGGAGATCGTCGCGCAGTTCTCGCGTTCGCTGCAGCGCGAGCTCAACATGACACTCGAAGGCCGCAACACCGAGCGCTTCAGCCGCAATTTTGCCGAGGATCCCCATATCGTCTTTCCGCGCATCCATTGGCAATGGACCAGCGAAAACCTGCTGGTCATGGATCACATCGATGGCATTCCGGGCAATCACCTGATCGAAGCGCGGGCGGAAGGCCTCGATTTGCAACTGCTGGCTGCGCGCGGCGCCGATGCCGTGTTGAAGATGGTGCTGATCGACGGCTTTTTCCATGCCGATCCGCACCCGGGCAATGTGTTTTTCCTGCCGCAAAACCGGCTCGCCATCATCGACTGCGGCATGGTCGGCCGGCTGACCGCGGCGCGGCGCGACGAAATTGCCGACCTGCTGGCGGCACTGGTTTCGCGCGATATCGATACGCTGCTGGAAACCCTGATCATGTGGGCCAACGATGCAACCGTGGACGAGGGCAAGCTCGCCGCCGATCTCGACGAATTCATCGGCAATTACGACAACGCGCCGCTCAAGCATGTGCGCTTCAGTGCCTTGCTCAACGATCTCACCACCATCATGCGCGAGAATGGCCTGGCGGTGCCGCCCGATCTCACCATGCTGTTCAAGGCCCTGATCACGCTGGAAGGCCTGGGGCGCCAGCTCGATCCTGATTTCCAGATCATGAATCATCTGACGCCGTTCGTGAAAAAGGTCATCCTGGAACGCTATTCGACGACGTCGCTACTCAAGCGCGGCCGACGTACCTTGGTCGATGTGGCCGGCGCCCTGACTGACCTGCCGGGCGACGTATCGCAAGTGCTGCGCGAGGCGTCGCGCGGCCGGCTCAGGCTCAATCTCGACTTGAAACGGCTCGATCACTTCGGCCATCAGCTCGATCACAGCACCAATCGTTTGACCGTAGCCATGATCACTGCGTCGCTCATCATCGGCTCCTCCATCGTCATGACGGTCAAGGGCGGTCCCACGCTGCTCGGTTTGCCGGCTTTTGGTTTCCTCGGCTTTTTTCTTGCTTTCATTATCGGTCTCGGCCTCATGATTTCCATCTGGCGTTCAGGGCGCGACTAAAGGCTTGGTGGCACTGGGCACAGTCGCCTCCCTGCTGCCGGCGTAGGCTGGACCCGTAACCGGAAGAAAGGAAAGCCAGGCATGGATTCGCTGCATTTCGAGCGGCACGGCGACAAGGGCAATTCGCCGTTTTTCGAGGAGTACCTGACGCGATTGCTGGAAGAGCGCGATCGCCTGGGACTGACGGCCATGATCCACGAGATCGAGGCCCTCATGATCACGGTGGACCCGGGCCACTCGGCGCAGTACATCGCCGAATTGGCGCTGATGACGCCTTACCGCTATCTCGTCAGCCTCGAAAGCGAAGCGCACTGGACCCATGTGCTGCGCATCGATCTCGACTCGCCCGACATCCTGCTGCGCGAGGTCAAGGATGCCAATACGCGCGGCATCTTCCGTAGCCTGAACGAAATCTACCCGGTCGGCGCCAGAAAGCCGAACAGCCGCTACATGGGCGAAATCCTGCGTGTCGACGATCTGCATGGCGTGGTCAAACTGCAGCAGGAGCGCGAGTTTCGCTTTTTTACGCAGAACGAGGTACGCAAGCTCGAATTGCCCGGCAACCTGGCCGTGAGCAAGCCCTCGCCTTATACCCACAACATCGTCGCCTATCTCGAACGCAAACTCGAGGAGCAGCGCGTCTATGCGCTCGGTGTGAGCGGCACCCATGCTGAGGTCAAGGCCGCCAGCGATGCCGCCAAGCAGGTACAGCGGGAGTTGCGCATAGACGATCTGCTGCTGCCGATCGACCATCTGGCAACGCGCGTTTACAGCCAGAATCGCGAAGTGGCGATTCTCGAATATCTGTCCTGGTCCAGCTACTATTTCTGGGGCGCCTACAATATCGCCGATCAGAATTCATCGACCAATGTCACCAAAAGTGTGCACGACGTGCCGGAATCGCGCAGTCCGGCCAAGGTCTTCACGGCCAACAACACGCCGTATTTTGTCAATCACCTGGAAAAGCTGCCGTCGCCAACCGAAACCTTTGTCCGCAATTACGGGCCGCGCCTGCATCATCTGGCGCTGGCAGTGAAGGACGGCGAACGCGATGGCGTGGAGAATATCGATTACGTGGTCAGAGCCATCGCCGAGCAGGGCCAGGGTTTCCTGCTCGACGTCATCGGTTCCAAGGAGCAGGGCCTGAAGCAGATTTTCTCCAACGCTTCCGAGCATTCATCGCTGATTGTCGAATACGTGCAGCGCTACGGCGGCTTCCACGGCTTTTTCGCCAAGGACAACGTGGCTGAATTGACCGCCGCCGCCGGCGGAGAGTGAGCGGAGGCTACTTGTCGCGCGTGCCCTTGATCTCGGCCAGGCGCACGATGACGTAGGCGATCAGCGCGAAGACGAAGAACACCAGCAGCATCCAGGCGATGCCCTGCAGCGTGTCGATGACCGTGCGGTAGAGCTCAAGCACCCAGCGCTCCTGCGTCAGGCGGATGACGACCGCGTCCTTGTCGCCGCGGAACGGCGTGATGTACTTCTCCAGTTCATAAATTTTGACGCCGGCCGAGACGCCGACGACGAGGATGGCGAACTTCATGTACTTGAGCCAGGCCACGCTGATTTCGTCGGCGATGATGCGTTTGAGAATGGCATCGATAGGGCCGGCGAACATGCGCGCGACCAGGGCTGAAACGGCAAAGGCGATGACCAGCGCGACAGGCAGCAGAATCAGAAACATTTATTTCTTCCCCCTTTTATTGATGCATGGATCGAAACAGGTCAGCACGCACATGTTCCTGGCGATAGCCATAGCCGAACAAACGCGCCGGCAACTGGCGCACCGCGCGGAACCGCAGCAGCCAGCGCAACCACAGCGGTACATGCGGCAATTTGCCGCTTTGCGCCAGCGCGCGCGAAATGATGTGACGCTGAATCTGCAATTGTACTGCCTGCACCAGCTTGACCGGTGGCAACCTGCGCGCCTGGATCGCCTGCAGCAACGGTGTTTCGATGGGCCGGCCATCACGCAGCGGTGCTGCCAGCATATTGGCGGCGGCGACCGCGTCCTGAATGGCGAGATTGATGCCGACGCCGCCGACCGGTGACATCGCATGTGCGGCATCGCCAATCAGCAGCAGGCCGGGCTTGTGCCAGTGTGGCAGGCGGTCCACGCGTACTTCCAGCGTCTTGACCTCGTCCCAGCTGGCCGGTACCTGCGCACGGTCGGCGAAGAAAGGCGCCATGTCCACGATCGACGCGCTGAGTTCTGCAATGGGCCGCGCGCGCAGCGTTTGATCGCCACCCTTGGGCACCAGGTAGGCCGCTTGCCAGTACGTATTACGGTTGAGCAGCACCATCATGCGGCCGGAGCCGATAATGCCGAATGTGTCCTCGGGATCGCTTTCCCGGCGCGGCATGCGAAACCACAGCACGTCCATCGGTGCGCCGTAGTCCTGGGCATGCAAGCCGGCTGCCTCGCGCAAGACGGAGTTGCGGCCGTCGCAGGCGACCACAAGGTCGGCGCGGATTTCGATTTCACCTGCGGGCGATTTCACCCGCACACCGCGCACCTGGCCATCCTCTTCCAATAATCCCATGGCTTCATGCTGCAGACGCAGGTCGAAGGTGGCGAAGCGACGACCTTCGTCCGCCAGCAAGTCGAGGAAATCCCATTGCGGTACCAGCGACAGGTAGGGAAAGGGGTGCAGGCCGCGGAAATCGACGCCTTGCTGCAGTCGCGCCCCGATCTGCACGCCGAGATGATCGATGCGGCGCTGCGGCAGTCGTTCGAATTTC
>CBILOJ010000127.1:0-5927 GCA_966238525.1 uncultured Methylophilaceae bacterium
GGCTCGCGCTTGCGATTGACCACCACATAGTGATTGCGCACCAGTCCCATGTCCTTCAGGGAATCGCTGCCGACCTGGGCGATGAAGGTGGCATCCTCGCGCTCGACCAGGAAGGAATTGATGTCCATGCGCCGCTCGACGTGGTCTTCCGCCATATTGGGCAGGCCTGCGTAAAGCTTGGTGCTGTACAGGTCGAGCAGCATCGTGCTCGGCTCGGCAGCCGGCAGCAGCAGTTCGGGCAGGCTGGCGACCGTATCGCGCTTCCTACTGCGCTTGAGCGCGTCGAGATAGCTGACGATGACAGGCTTGGCGCTTTTCGGAATACGGATGACTTGGGTGGCTTCGCCGTAGGGGCCGGGTGAGGTTTTGGGGCCGGAGCCCGCTCTTTTTCCGCCATGAGAAGACATAGGAGAATCTTTACTTGAAATATGTAACAGGACGGATGCAAGTCTACCATGCGGCACAAATTTGAAAAGCAGATTGCGCTTACAACGGCCTGGCTCATGAAAACCGGTAACGGGGCAGCACAAAAATTCGAAGCGATATGAACGCCCACGTTAATCGCCAGTCAATCGGAGAGTTTGTCTACCCGTAAAGGAAATACCCATGGATTGTCCCGTATGCAAGAACGTGCAACTGTTGATGTCGGATCGGCGAGGCATCGAAATCGATTACTGTCCGGACTGCCGCGGCGTCTGGCTGGATCGCGGCGAATTGGACAAGATCATTGACCGATCCTCGGGCGCTCAATCGCCGCAAGGTCATGCGCCATCGCAGCCGCCTTATCCGCAACAGCAACATCAGCCCGACTATGGGCATGCGCAGCGATCACACGAATACTCTCAGCGCCATTACAAAAAGAAGCGAGAAGGTTTTCTTGGAGAATTATTCGATTTCGACTGACCTCAATATATTGCTGCAGCGTAGATGAAATTCCTACGCTGGCTTCCTGTCTTCTCCTATATCAAATGCCGCCGCCAGCGCTTACGCTATGGTTTTCGGCTTCGACAGGAGAATACAGCATGCATGGCGCAACGCTTCTCATCTACAAAATGCGCAGGACTCTTCTGGTTTTAAGCCTGTGCGTACTACTGATCCTGGTGATACCGTTCTAGCCAGAGCTATTCTTCACCTATCTTTATCCGACCAAACCGCCATCGGGCGGTTTTTATTTGCCCGCGGCCCATGCACGATTCCAGATTAATTATTAGCCAGGAATGTTGACACTATTAATTACATTAGCAGCGTAAGTCATGATAGAAAATGCACACGGTTTCCATTTCAAAAAATCTTGTTTTCGTGGCAACAACTTCGAGTTTAAAAGGCTTTTGTTTCCGTATTCCTGTTCTGCCTCTTGCTGGAATTGCTTCCCCCTTTTAAGATAGCGCTACTCCCATGAATAAAGCAGATTCCAGCCTGCTTTTTTACTCAACCATCAACTTAATCAACCACCAGAGGATCGCGCTATGGCAAGAAGAAGCCCTGAACAACTGATCGAAATCTACAAACAGAAAATCCAGGAACAGGAAGACAAGCTCAAGACGGTAAAAAAGAGCAAGCTCACCAAGGATAGCGAAGGCATGCCGGCGGTACTGAATGCCATCAATAATGCCGCTGAAAAGAACAACGTCGCCGCGGCAGAAATCATCATTGCCGCAGCAAAAATGAAGCGTACCGGTCTCAAGTTCGCGAGCTGAAATCTCATTTCGCCGGACTTTATTCCCGTAAGGCGAGGCCATAAAAAGCCTCGCCAAAGTTTTTAACCTGCTCTTTCTCCCCTTGCCTGCCCTACCCAATCCCTGAAGCACTCGGAGCCTTGCCGGATTTCAATCAAGCTCCAATCATCACGGCCGCTTCCTGGCGATCCCGACGGCCAAGTCATGACTGCAATAAATTCATCTGTCGGCCCACACGCGCTCGCCAAGCCATAAATGCAAACGCCGCGTAATCCGATCAGGCATTCAATATAGCCAGCGTACGCAAGCATACCGAACGTCTGTCCTGAATATGGTCAGATAGAGATCGCATTGCATCGTTATCGGTGCTCAAAGGAGTTCGCTATGAAAACCTTGTTATTGACCTGTGCGCTGCTGGTTGCATTGCCCGTCGTGGCCGCAGACGGCTGGAACCAGAACTGGACCACACAAAACTGGAATACGCAGAACTGGAACACGTGGAAGAACCGCGACACCCAGCCGAATCAACGCTGGGGCAGCAGGCAGCAACAGGAGGACTTCCTGCAGCGACGCCAGGATCAAACCCAGGAATACCAGCGTCAATGGGGCTACGACCAGCGCAATCGCGGCTATTCGCAGCAGAGCCAGCCTGACCGCTATCGCGCCTACGACTACGGCAATCGCAGCAACGACTATCGCACGCCTTGAGCCGCAGCGGAAAGCTGCAAGCTATGTGCGCTTGCAGACTTAAGGCACGGCCCAGTTCGGGCTTTAATGGCAGGTAGGCAGGCCATGCCTGCCATGCTTGCCCGCATCGTTTAAGGATTCATATGCCGCCCTTTTCCGGGAGTCATCCGCGCCTGCGCCGTTTCGGCCGTTTTGCGCTTTATGCCGTCGTCGCGCTACTGCTCGCGCTGGCCGCCTGCGAGATCATGGGCTGGCCTTTCCTGCGCGGGCCGGCGCAACAATTCATGAGCCGCCAGCTCGATCGCCAGGTTCGGCTGAACGCGCCGTTCCAGGTACGCTTTCTCGGCGGTATCCGGCTGCAGCTCGGCGACTTGTGGATTTCGGCGCCGCCCGCTTTCGGTGCACCGCATCTGGTGGACGCGCACAACATCTCGTTGGGCTTGCGCTACTCGGATCTGCTCGGCAAGGAATCCAACGATCCGCTACGCATCAAGTCGCTGCGTGTGGACAAGATCGACGCGCGCCTGATCCGCGATCAGGACGGCAACGCCAGCTGGCAATTCGACAAGAAGCAGGACGACACGCCGACGCCGTTCCCACGCATCGAATCGCTCGATGTGCGTCACGGCTTTGCGGTCGTGCGCGATGCACTGAACGAGGCCGATATCGAGCTTCGCTTCAACTCCCAGGAAGGGACGGACAATGACAAGCCCGTATCCCGTGTGGCAGCCAAGGGCAAGTTCCGCGAGCATAAGCTCGAGGGCGAACTCGGCACCAACGGCCTGCTGCCGATCGCCAGCCAGGAAGCCGGTGCTGCGCCTATCGTCTCCAAGGGCTGGGTCGAATACGGCGGCCTGCGCGTAGACTTCGACGGTTCAGCGTCCGACCTGTTCGGCGAACGCAAGATCAACGCCAAGTTCCAGGGCAAGGGCCCATCTTTAAGCCTGGTCGGCGACCTGTTCCACATCGCGCTGCCGACCACGACGCCGTTCACCTTGGCTGGCGACGTGCACAAGGAAGAAGACCTGCTGGTGGTGAACATCAATTCGGCGCATGTAGGCCGCAGCGATCTTACCGCCCAGTTCAAATACGATACGCGGAACGAAGTCCCGCTACTGGCCGGTGACCTCAAGGGCAAGCGCTTCGTGCTGGCCGACCTCGCGCCCGCCTTCGGTGCGCGGGCTGAAGCCAAGGCGCAGTCGCAGGAAGCCAAGGCGCGCCAGGGCCTAATCATCCCCAATCGCCCGATCAATCTGCCCTCACTCAATCGCTTCGATGCCGACATCAAGGTCAACCTCGACACGGTAGACCTGGGTAACGCCTTCCGCCGGCCGATCGCTCCGTTCCGCGCCCACCTGACGCTGGATGCCGGCAATCTGTCGCTGGCCAAGATCTATGCGCGCACGGCCGACGGCACGCTCTCCGGCACCATCGCCGTCGACGCCCATGGCTTCACCAGCAAAATGGCCAGCAACAAGAAATTGCCGGCGGACAAGCTGCCGACCTGGCGCATCGACCTGGATTGGAAGGACATCAACCTCGAGAAATGGCTGCAGGTGTCCGAGGACCGCAAGCAACAGGCCAGAAAGGAAGGCGACCCCGTACCCGAGGCCTATGTCACCGGCACGCTGAACGGTAAAACCAAGCTCAGCGGCAAGGGGCAGTCGACCGCCGAGCTGCTGGCCTCGCTCGACGGCAGCATTTCCACGCATATTCGCAAAGGCAGTATTTCCCATCTCATCGTCGAAGCCCTCGGCCTTGACGTGGCACAGGGCCTGGGCCTGCTTATCAAGGGCGACAATTCGCTGCCGATGCAATGCGCCGTGGTCGATCTCAAGGCCCGGCAAGGCGTGATCACGCCCAACGTCGCCCTGGTCGATACGCCGGTGACGGTGATTCTGGCCGACGGCAAGATCAGCATGGCCAAGGAAACGCTGGACCTGCGGCTCGTCGCCAAGCCCAAGAACGTATCGCCGTTCACCGTGCGTTCGCCGATCAACGTCACCGGCACTTTCGCCAATCCCAAGGTCCGGCCTGAAGCGGCGCCGATCGCCGCCCGCGTGCTGGGCGGTATTGCACTCGCCTTCGTCAATCCGCTGGCGGCGATCCTGCCTTTCATCGACCCGGGCGCGGACAGCGAGCAGGCATCTTGCAGCGAGGCCCTGCGCACGCTGCGGCAAAAATAGCGCGGCGTGTATGTTAGGTCTCGCACGGTGCAATGGCCCGGCCTGGGCTTTAATGCCTTGGTCATATCCCTGCAGTAGTGTTACCGCTGTTTGCAAGATTAGGTCATGGAATGAAGAACAAGATCGTCATCAGAGAGCTGTGCGCTTTTCTCAATGTATTACCGCAACAAATTCGTCTGTGGGATAAAAAAGTAGTAGATTTTCTCATCAAGCATCCCGATACATTCGTCAAATTTCAGAACGGCTGCCACTACACCAAGTGGGACATTTACCAGTCCATCAAGCACGGCTAGCGGCAGCCCGAGGGCGGGCATGAGCACCTGCACACGTCCGCCCGATTAGGTAGAGGGTACAGGCTGGGGTAAATCCACGATCATGAGCAGCACGCAGACATGCAGCCGTTAGACCTCAAGCTCGGCTTCAACCTCGGTTGGGATTACTTTACCTACCGCGTCGGTCCGCCCGAACACGCTGCGGACTACCCCGCTTTCATGGAAGGCTACGAAGCGGCGCGCAACCGTGTTCATACCCACGACAACGACCGCTTCATCCGCAAGCACCTGCAATTGCGCTATAACGCCTGGCGCCGCAATCGCGTATTCGATGAACGGGTCACACCGGAATTCCTGCGCCAGATCGACGTCGCGCGCTGCCCGATCACCTGGGAGCCGCTTACGCACGGCGCCATGCTCGATTCGGACTGGTCGGTGGATCGCATCCACAATGATTGCGCCTATGCCTGCGGCAATCTGGTCATGGTCAGCACGCGCGCCAACAAGCTCAAGGCTGCCAAAAGCTACGATGAAATCTGCGACCTGTCGCTGATGGACAGGCCGGGCAGCCAGATCATGGATGGCCTGGATCCGTTCCAGTGGCGACGCTGGCTGTTCATCTCCTCGCTCAATTTCCCCGTGAACCGCGATGACAGCGAATCCGGTTTCGACTACACGGTGGCGCCGTGCGTCATGCGGCCACCGCCGGCCACCATGTATAACCCCAGCTGTTTGATGCAGATGGCACTGGCCAACAAGGCCAGCAACCGCACCGATCACAAGCTGTACCAGGCAGTAACGGCCGCCCTGCCGCCGGACCGCAAGACCGCTTTCGTCAAGCTCTCGCACCACGTCGAGCGCGGCAAGCGCAAAATCCGCGGCCGGCCGCTCGATGTCTGGCACAACACCAATTTGTTCGCGCGCTTCGTCGAGTTTTACAACACGCTTAGCGCCGAACAGCAGTTCGATGCGCTCGAAATCGCCGGCGGCCAGATCCTGGCACACCATAAAGTCTCCCTCGATCTCGCCCGGCTCAATGTGCTCAATCCGAACGAATGGCACGTCGAAACCGGCGGCTATCTCGAAAGCCTCAATCTGCGGTAGCG
>CBILOJ010000128.1:0-5900 GCA_966238525.1 uncultured Methylophilaceae bacterium
CTTGACGTACCAAGAACTGCTGAACTCGATCTCTCGCGGGAAATGCCGCATGAGACTGTTGTCGGCGCCGGCGAACGCTGCCTGGTAAGCCTGTACCTGGCGTTTGACGAGTTCAGCCAGCTTGCGGAACGAGGCTTCCGGACGCTTGAACAAATTACCGGATGACTGGATGCCGTTGTGCAGCCGGCCTTGTTTACGCTCCGCGATCTCGGCCTGCTCGATGTCGCGGATCAGCTCGGCGCGAAGTGCGCTATCTTCACCGGCGAGTTCCGTGATCTGGCTGTGGAAGACGAAATCCATCGGGGTCTTGCAGAAATCGTAGACATCTTCTGCCCCGAAATTGGTCGCGTAGTGGGTCGACAGGGTTGCGAGGAACGGTGATAGGTGGGGTTCGTTCAGCATCGCCTGCATGCCCTCGCGGAAAGCGTCGTACTGCCCGGTCTTGTAGAGGCAATACAAGGTGCGCTCGCGCCAGTCGGCGATGCCTGCCGCCTGGAAGCAGGGGATGGCTTTTTCCAGCTCGCCGCCGTCGTAATAAAAGATGCCCAGGTTGTAATTCGTCGCCGGATGGCTGGGGTCGATGCGCAATGCCTTGCCATAACAGTCCAGTGCTTCGTTGGCCTTGCCCTGATGGAAGAACACGTCGCCGAGGTTGGTCCAGGCATCGACGAATCTGGGATCGAGCGCCAGTGCCTGGTTGAAGCAACTGATCGCTTCTTGCGCGGCGCCCTGGTTGCGCAATGCAGTGCCAAGGTTGAAATAGCCGCGTGCGTCGGCGTGGATGGCGATGGCCTTGCGGTAGGCGCTGACCGCGTCCTCCAGCCTGCCCTGGGCCTGCAGCACGGCGCCCAGGTTGCCGTAGGCTTCGTAGAAGCCAGGCTCATAACCGATGGCCTTGCGGTAGGCGGCCGTGGCTTCTTCGTTGCGGCCAAGGCCTTGCAGGGCGATCCCGAGGTTGAAATGCGCGACGGCGAGGTTGGGCTTGAGCGCGATGGCCTTACGGTAGCTGCCGATGGCTTCCTCTGATTTGCCCTGGTTCGCCAGTACCACGCCCAGATTGAAATGGATCTCGCCGATCTTGCCGTCGATCTGGATGGTCTTGCGATAGGCCTGTTCGGCCTCGGGATATCGTTGCTGGCCTTCCAGCGCCAGGCCGAGCACGTTATGCAGGATGAACGCCGTCGGGTAGCGCTGCAACAAGGACTTGGCCATATGCTCTGCCTGCGGCAACTGGCCGCTATTGAGCAGGTTGAGTAGCGGTTGCACCTCCATCTGCGAAGGCTGCCGGGCTGGCTGGAATTGCGGTTTCATCGATATCCCCGTGCGTAGTTGCCCCACATTCTAAACTGAATGCGGCGGCACTTGAACACGGCCGCGGCCGCGCCTGACGACATCTCTTGAATTCCATGGCAGCGACCTCAAATACAAGGCTATCTTTATCTGACAATCACGGGAGAAGACATGTCCACGGATACGACCAAGAAGAAAGCTGCGGGCCAGCAAAAGATGGCTTTCCAGGCCGAGGTCAAGCAGCTGCTGCAATTGATGATCCATTCGCTCTACAGTAACAAGGAGATCGTGCTGCGCGAGCTCATCTCCAACGCTTCCGACGCCGCCGATAAACTGCGCTTCGAAGCCCTGAGCAACAACGCCTTATACGAGAACGAGAGTGAGCTGAAGATCCGCATCGCGTTCGATAAAGCCAGCCGCACCGTCACCATCTCCGACAACGGTATCGGCATGAGCCGTCAGGAAGTCATCGACAACATCGGCACCATCGCCAAATCCGGTACCAAGGAATTCTTCCAGTCCCTCACCGGCGACCAGGCAAGGGACGCCAACCTCATCGGCCAGTTCGGTGTCGGCTTCTATTCCGCTTTCATCATCGCCGACAAGGTCACGCTCATCACCCGCCGTGCCGGCGAGCAGGAAGCCGTCAAATGGGAGTCGGCAGGCGAGGGCGACTTCACGCTCGAAGCTGCCGAGAAACCGACGCGCGGTACTGATATCGTCCTGCATCTGCGCGAAGGCGAGGACGAGTTCCTCAACGACTGGAAGCTCAAGTCCATCATCCGCAAGTATTCCGACCACATCACGCTGCCTATCGTCATGAAAGCTTCCGAATGGAAAGACGGCGAGCAGGTGCCCACCGACGAGGACGAGACCGTCAACAAGGCTTCGGCCCTGTGGGCGCGCAACAAGAGCGACATATCTGAAGAAGAGTACAAGGAATTCTACAAGCACGTATCGCATGACTTCGAGGAGCCGCTGGCCTGGAGCCACAGCCGTGTCGAAGGCAAGCAGGAATACATCTCGCTGCTCTATATCCCGACCCAGGCCCCGTTTGACCTTTATGACCGCGAGCGCCGCCATGGCATCAAGCTCTACGTGAAACGCGTGTTCATCATGGAAGATGCCGAGAAACTGATGCCGCAATACCTGCGCTTCGTGCGGGGGGTGATCGATTCCGCCGACCTGCCGCTCAACGTTTCGCGCGAGATCCTGCAGCACAGCAAGGATATCGACGCCATCAAGGCCGGTTCGGTGAAAAAGGTCCTGGGTCTGCTGGAAGACTTGGCCGAGAACAAGCCCGAACAATACGCGGGATTCTGGAACGCCTTCGGCCGGGTGCTGAAGGAAGGGCCGGGCGAGGACTTCGCCAACAAGGAAAAGATCGCCGGGCTTCTGCGCTTCGCTTCTACGCATCTCGATAACGAAGAACAGGTGGTCTCGCTCAAGCAATATGTCGAGCGCATGAAAGACGGCCAGGAGAAGATCTACTACATCACCGCCGATAGTTTCGCTGCCGCCCAGCATAGCCCGCATCTTGAGATTTTCCGCAAGAAGGGCATCGAAGTGCTGCTGCTGTCCGACCGTGTCGATGAATGGCTGCTGGGCAGCCTGACCGAGTTCGACGGCAAGAAACTACAGTCCGTGGCCAAGGGCGATCTCGACCTCGGCAAGCTGGAAGACGAGCAGGAGAAAGAGGCGCAGAAGAAGGTCGAGGATGAAGCCAAGCCCGTCGTGGAGAAGATCCAGGCGGCGCTGGGCGACAAGGTGAAGGAAGTGCGTGTGACGCATCGCCTGACCGACTCGCCGGCTTGCCTCGTCAGCGGCGAGAACGATATCTCCGGCAACCTGGAACGCATCCTCAAGGCGGCCGGGCAGAAGACGCCGAGCGTCAAGCCGATCCTGGAAGTGAACCCTCAGCACCGATTGGTGCAGCGCTTGAATAGCGAGTCGGATGAAGCGAAGTTCGCTGACCTGACTTATTTGCTATTCGATCAGGCGTTGCTGGCAGAGGGCGGGCAACTCGACGATCCGGCGAGCTTCGTGAGAAGGATGAACAGCCTGCTGGTCTGATCGTTCTCGGTCACGCAGCACAAAAGAAAAAAGCCCAGGCCGTGCTCCCCGACTGGGCTTTTATAATTTGCAGCCGAGGCTGCACTGACACAGCTGCCTAGTAATTACGCAGCTTTTTCATGTTTTCTCGCTTGATCTCTTCCACGACCTTCTTGTCCTCGGTCATCTCCTTGAACAGCAGCAGCAGGCTGACAACACCGATGGCCACGGCGGCGAACGAGGCGGTCTGCGCATCGTTCATGAAGAACTGGCCGAACGCGCCGGCGCCACCGACCGCAGCCGGTATGAACAGCACGATGTTGTTGAACAGCGTGCTCTCCAGGATCGCGCACAGGATCGCGGCGCCCATCCAGACGACGATGCCGTGCTGGTTGCCCAGGTAGATGACGATGGCGGAGACGATAACGGCGATGATGACTTTTAGCATGGTCGATTCCTCAAGGATCAGGTCTGGCAACTAAGTGCCGAAATATTCGACACGTCTTGTCATAGGTATTTGCAATTCCCGTTCCCCCGGGCGTCGAATGGTCGACATAGGCCGTAATTGAAATTCAAGTCGCTGATGTATATGGATTTGTTCTCATCGTCGGCAATCGGCAGGTCATGTTGCGGCGCTATCTTGCAGTCGACATGCAGTCGATATTTCTACAGGCCTGTCAGGCTTTCGACAGCCGCCAAGCATATTCGGGTTTGACTTATTAAATGAGAATCATTATCATTTGTTGCATGTTAACTGAGGCCTTGCCATGAACACCGAGAATACAAGTCATCATGACGACGACCTGCCGGATGCCAGCGCCGTGATGGCTTCCTTGTGCTGCGTCGCAGCGCGCTATGCGGCAAGCCCTTCGCTGGAATTGGCGACACTTGCAGCGGAGTTGTCCCGCAAGCTGACGGCGCCGCGTTATGCCGAATCTCGTCTGGTGTGTGAAGTGGCGCAACGGCTGGTGACCCAATGGCAAGCCATCGTCGATACGCGCAGTGTCGCTTTCGCCAGCGTGGTCCCCGCAAGCGCGGCGCTGCATTGAATCAATGAATCAGGAGTTCGTATGTCCCGCTTTACCGGCCCTAGATTGAAAGTGATGCGTGCCCTTGGCGTCGAGCTGCCTGGGCTATCGCGCAAAAGTATCGAATCGCGCCCGACCCCGCCAGGCCAGCACGGCGCGCGCGCCGTGCGACGCAAGAAATCGGATTTCGGCGTCAAGCTCATGGAAAAGCAGAAGCTGCGTTTCAACTATGGCTTATCCGAACGTCAGCTGCGCCGCCTGATGATGGATGCGCGTCGCGGTCAGGCGCCGACAGGCGAGACGTTGCTGTCATTGCTCGAGCGACGTCTCGACAACGTTGTTTATCGTGCCGGTTATGCGCCAACCATCGCAGCGGCACGGCAGCTGGTCAATCATCGTCATGTCTTGCTCAACGGTAAGCTCGCCAGCATCCCATCCATGCGGCTCAAGGCCGGCGATGAGGTGACGCTGAAGTCGTCCAGCCAGCAATTGCCCATGGTGCTGGAAACGCTCAAGGACATGCCGCTGACCCGCCCGGAATGGTTAGTCTGGGACGCACAAGGCCAGCAGGCCAGGATCATGCACTTGCCGGTGGCCGAAGATGTGCCGTTTCCGGTGGATGTGCAACAGGTGGTGGAGTATTACGCCAATCGCCTGTAATGGTGTTGTACGAAGTTGTTTCTCCTCATCTTGGCCGCGCGAGCGGCCTTTTTTTGCCCAAGTTCGATCCTAAATTTAATTGAATACATGGACATAGCATTGACTTCACAAATGAGAATCGTTATCATCAACATTCACAGCCATGAGCATGCCTGAGGCCACGATGACTGACACCCTGATGGCATTACCTGCAACACCTGAGTTGATGGGGGAAAGCGCGCCCGATAAGGCGAGCTGTGCAGCAGCCGACCTGTTGCGCTGGAGCAGCCACGCGTTGCTGGCGGGCAAGCGTGAGGCGGTGATCGAGCACCATGGCGTGGAATACCGGTTGCGGCTGACCGGCCAGGGCAAGCTGATCCTGACCAAGTAAGCGATGCACATGAAACCGGAAAACGCATGTCATCGTGTCGTCCTCGCAGGCGCAGCAGGCTGTCGCGTCGTCTATTGCGAGGATTGCCAGGTCGCGGAGCTGGAGATCGGCGCCATGAGCCTGCGTCTTGAAACGCCGGCGTTCGATACCCTGGCTGCGGTAATGCAAGCGGCCGAAACACGTCTCGCCAGATTGAAGGCGGCTCGATTAGAGGATGGATTCATCGCTAGGTCCGGAAATGTCCACTGAAACTATATACGCCCTCAACCTTCAAGCCGTTCGGCCGCGCCCTGATGCCCGCAACGTGCGCAGCCTGTGCCCCGCTGTTCCCCAATCCATGCCTGCGGCGCGTGGTCGCCTGTCTGCATCGACCTTGGCGCTGGTGATCCTTTTGCATGTCGGGCTGTTCTACCTGGCGCTTGCCCGGCAGACGACGCCGCCAGCGATCGATACACCGGAAACCCCGATGATGGTGAGCCTGGTGGAGAACCCGGCGCCAG
>CBILOJ010000129.1:0-5893 GCA_966238525.1 uncultured Methylophilaceae bacterium
CGCGCGGCCTGCGGACAATAGCCGCAATCCTCGGAACAACCGCCGGTCTTGATCGACAGCAGCGTGCTGACTTGCACCGCGTTGGGATCAAAGTGCTGGCGATGCACGGTCTGCGCGCGATGGATGAGATCGCTGAATGGCAGTTCGAACAACGCCTCGACTTCGGCTACGCTCCAGCGTTGCTGGGTTTCGCGATTCAGGCCGGTATCAGCCGTATTTTTTTCAAGCGATCGTGTATCGATAACGGATTCAAGCATGTTGCCTCCCCTTTGCGTTTTAAACGGCTTCGGTTTCTATGGTCATGTCGTGCCAGGGCTCGCGCTGTGCCCGCCTGATGTCGCGCACGCCCAACGGCACGACGACTAACATGCTGATGATCCACAGCAGTGCGGCCAGCTGCCACCAGCCGCCCACCCAGTCAGCCAGCTGCGAACCGAAGTTGAGCACCACGACCAGCGAGCCGACCAGGCCATAGAAGCGATGGCCGGCCGGCGTCAGGTATTCGCGCACGCGCGGATTGGGATGATGGGCAGCAATACTATAAGCAAAAATCGACGCCGCGATCCACAACAGCATCGGTATGATGGCAGGCATCAACAGCACGGCAATACACGAGAAAAAGTTGAAGCTTTGCGCGGCACGCTGCTGCTGCTTGGCAGTAATGAGCTTGGTCGCCATGGCCCACATCGAAAAATCAAAAACGGATTATAACTTGTCAAGCGCAGGCCCCACAATTCGTTAACATGTGCATAAAATTTACACACACCCTTTTTTCGCAGCATTGCCTGTTGTGCGCGGCAACCAAGGCTGAAAAAACGGGATTGTGCTCAGCCTGCCTGGCCGACTTGCCGTGGCTGCCTTCGCAAATTTGTCCGCAATGCGCACTCGCCTCCAGTGACGGCCAGGTTTGCGGTCACTGCCTGAGATCATCACCCGCCTTTGACCGTACCCGGGCACCGTTCAGCTACTGCTATCCGCTGGATGCCTTGCTGCAACGCTATAAATACGACCATCTGCTGAATCTGGCACACACTTTCGCCGGTCTGCTGGAATGCACGCTGCCTTCCACAGAGCGGCCGGATGTGCTGATCCCCATGCCCTTGCATGCTCTGCGGCTGCGTGAGCGCGGCTTCAATCAGGCACTCGAGATCGCGCGTCCGCTTGCAAAAAAACTGGACCTGCCACTTGATGCGCAAAGCTGCGCGCGCATCAGGATGACAGCGCCACAGGTCAGCCTGCCGCTCAAGCGCCGCATCGGCAATATGCGACGCGCGTTTTCCTGCACCGCCCGGCTCGACGGCAAGCGCGTGGCGCTGCTGGACGACGTCATGACGACCGGCGCCAGCCTCAATGCGCTGGCGGAAACGGTCAAAGCCGCAGGCGCGATCCATGTAGAATGTTGGGTCGTTGCACGCACGCTTCCGGAATAACCATGTTCGACATCGTTCTCTACCAGCCCGAAATCCCGCCCAACACCGGCAACATCATCCGGCTCTGCGCCAACACCGGCGCCCGGCTGCATCTGGTGAAACCATTGGGCTTTACCCTCGAAGACAAGCAACTCAAGCGTGCCGGACTGGATTATCACGAATTCGCACATATTCAGGTGCACGAGAACTGGCAGGCCTGCAGCGCCGCACTGGCCGGGCGCCGCATGTTTGCGCTGACGACCAAGGCCAGCCGCTGCTACAGCACCCTGCAATTCAAAGCGGACGATGTTTTTGTATTCGGGCCGGAAACCCGCGGTCTGCCGCCGGAGATAATGGCGGAATTCGTGCCGGAAAACCGGCTGCGCCTGCCCATGCTGCCGCACAGCAGAAGTCTGAATCTGGGGAATTCGGCCGCCGTGCTCGTCTACGAGGCCTGGCGCCAACATGGTTTCAGCGGCGGCGCCTGAGTAGGTTGGAGCGGCCTAGACTGTTTCTGATTTCTGTTCGCGGCTGAGCAGGTTTTCCACCGCGACACCCGGTGCGCGTCCATGCGATAGCACCTGATCCACTTCGCAGGTAATCGGCATGTCCACTTCGAGCTGGGCGGCACGCTTCATGACTTCGCGTGCGGTATGCACACCCTCCGCCACATGGCCCAGACTGTGCAGAATGTCGTCCAGGCTCTGGCCTTTGGCGAGCCGCAAACCGACCTCGCGATTACGCGAATATTGGCCGGTGCAGGTCAGGATGAGATCGCCGGCGCCGGTCAGGCCCATGAAAGTTTCCTTGCTGCCGCCGAGCCGTACGCCGAAACGCGTCATTTCCGCCATGCCGCGCGTAATCAGCGCCGCCCGCGCATTATTGCCAAACTGCATGCCGTCACAAATACCGGCCGCAATCGCCATCACATTCTTGAGTGCACCACCGACCGAAACCCCGATGACATCGTTGCTGGTGTAGACACGGAATTTGCCGCCATGCAGCAGACAGCCTGCTTCGCGGGCGAAGGCAGCGTCGTTGGCCGCCAGCGTTACCGCCGTCGGCAAACCACGGGCAAGCTCGTCGGCAAAACTGGGACCAGACAATACGCCCCACTGGCGCGCCGTGCCCAGCTCTTCCAGTGCGATCTCATGCGGCAGCTGCGCACTGGCTGCTTCCAGCCCCTTGCTGGCCCAGATCACCGGCGCATTGCTGCCGGCCTGCTTGATACCGCGCAGCACGGCACGAAAACCGTTGGTGGGCACGACGGAAAGAATGAGATCGGTTCCGGCCAGCGCCGCGTCAAGATCGTGCTCGACCGTAAGCTGGTCGCCGAACGCGTAATCACCGAGATATTGATCATTGGCACGTGCACTGCGCATGGCATCGGCGTGCGCGCGATTACGCGTCCACAGCGCTACCTTATGCCGGCGGCTCAACTGCAAAGCCAACGCCGTCCCCCAGGCACCGGCGCCCAACACCGTGATTTTCATGACCGTGACTTAAGGAAGTGCAAGAATTAATAGCCCCAGACCGAGGAGGCCAGGATATAACCTGTCAGGCCGTCACGATGACGGACCTTGATCCAGCCGTTGCTGGGCGGCGCCAGCATCTCCAGCACCACGTTCTGTTCCAGGCGCGCATTGAGCGTGCTGCCCGCATCGGCGGCTTGCCGTATTTCGGCCTGATCCTGCGTCACCAGCACGGTACGCTTGGCCGCAAGCTGCTTGGCCTCGACCCAGCTCAAGCCGCCGAGATTGTCGCGGATCTTGATCCAGGCGCCGAGGTCGACGATGACCTCGACCGGATAGCCCTGGCCAATGACGTAGAGCTTGCCGGCCGCCGCTGACGGTGCATCGTAGAGTACCGTCTTGGCTGGCACGATGGAACGAAACTCGACAGCCGCGGCCGCCCCTGGCAGCAACGCCAGCAGAACACCGACGGCCGCGAAATGCTTAGTTCGCAGCAGTGCTGCCGCCCTGGGCTTGTTGTTGCTTCTGCTGTGCATACAAAGCCTCGAAATTGATCGGGTTGAGCAATACAGGCGGGAAACCGGCGCGCGTTACAATATCGGACACGGTTTGGCGCGCGTACGGGAACAGAATATTGGGGCAGGTGACGCCGGCGATCATCTCGAGATTTTCGGCCGGAACGTTACGCACCTGGAAGATACCAGCCTGGGCGACTTCCACCAGGAATACGGTCTTGTCCTCGATCTTGGAGGTCACGGTCACCGTGATCACGACTTCGAACACACCCTCTTCTATCATGCTGGTGGTATTGCCGAGCTCGATGCTGACTTGCGGCGCTTCACGCTGGATGAAAATCTGCGGCGCATTCGGGATTTCGAGCGAGAGATCCTTGAGGTAGATTTTTTCGATGCCGAATACCGGCTGCTGGTCCTGTTCGGAATTTTCCTGGGTTGCTGCTACCTGATCTTCTGCCATGACTCTTCCCTAAAATGCGCGGGCGAAACGCCGACGCGGATGATTAATTGGATTAATGAAAATGGTTTTTTAGCGGCACTTGATGCCAAAAACGCATTTTAGCCGCTTATGCACGGTTTACAAACCGCGAGCCGTCTATGCCTGCAGCAGCGGCTCCAGTTCGCCGGCAAGGTCTAGGGCACGCAAATCCTCGAAACCGCCGACATGGCGTTCGTCGATATAGATTTGCGGCACGGTGCGGCGACCGGTCTTCTCCATCATTTCCAAGCGCAGTTCGGGCTGCAGATCGACGCGAATCTTGTCGATCTCCGTGACGCCGCGACTCAGGAGCAGACGCTCGGCATTGATGCAGAACGGGCAGTAAGCCGTGGTATACATGACGATCCTGGCCATGGCTCAGCCCTTCACCACAGGCAGCTTGGCCTGGATCCAGGCATTGAGACCGCCCTGCAGGTTATGCACCTTGCTGAATTCATGCTTGCGCAGCAAGTCGCAGGCCTTGGCCGAGCGCACGCCGCCCTGGCAATTGACGATGAGAGGCTTATCCTTGTAGCGGCGCAGTTCGCCGATGCGCGCCTCGAGCTGCGCTGCGGGAATATGCTTGGCGCCGGCAATATGGCCGGCGGCGAATTCCTGATCGTCGCGCACATCGAGCACGAGCGCATTGGCACGATTGATCAGCAGTACGGCCTCGCCGGGGCTGGCCTGGGCCATACCACCGCCGCGCTTGAGCATGGGCCAGAGCAGCATCACGCCGGAACCAAGGGCCAGGCCGATAAGCAATATGTTTTGGGTCAGGAATTTCACGACATTACGCTTTCACTGAAAAATACCGGAAAATCAATACGCAGACCAGCCGGCAGGTTGGTGTATACAAACCGCGATACGACAAACTTGCGGCGTGCCGGCTGGTCCATAGTGTAAATGTTTAGAAGATTTCTCGGGCAAAAATCACTAAAATATTTCGGAAGAACGCGAAACACTACGTCAGAAAATCACCAGGAAAGTTCCTGCCAATGAAAGCAACTCCGGTACTACTTTTGATATTGGATGGCTTCGGCCATCGCGAGCAGACGGACAACAATGCCGTGGCGTTGGCGCGCAAGCCCAACCTCGACACATTATGGAACGAGCATCCGCATACGCTGATCAACGCCTCGGAAAGCTTCGTTGGCCTGCCCAGCGGCCAGATGGGCAATTCGGAAGTCGGACACCTCAACATCGGCTCGGGCCGCGTCGTATTCCAGGACTTCGAGCGCATCAACCGC
The DNA here is from genome assembly GCA_966238525.1 of uncultured Methylophilaceae bacterium. Classification (GTDB taxonomy): domain Bacteria; phylum Pseudomonadota; class Gammaproteobacteria; order Burkholderiales; family Methylophilaceae; genus CBILOJ01. Next base: position 5,125 of record CBILOJ010000129.1, read on the forward strand.
GCCATTGCCAATGGCGAATTCTTCGAAAACCCGATCCTGCTGGAAGCGGTAAACAAAGCCAAGCATGGCGACAAGGCGCTGCACATCTTCGGTCTACTGTCCGACGGCGGCGTGCATAGTCATGAAAACCACATCCATGCCATGCTGGAAATGGCTGCGCGCAATGGCCTCCACAAGGTCTATGTGCATGCATTCCTCGACGGCCGCGATACGCCGCCGGTCAGTGCCGAAACCTATCTCGCCCGGCTGGAACAGGAGATCGCCGAGACCGGCGCCGGCCGCATCGCCTCGATCTGCGGCCGCTACTACGCGATGGATCGCGACAAACGCTGGCCGCGTGTGGAGAAGGCCTATGCGCTGCTCACCGAAGGCAAGGGCGAATTTACCGCCACCAGCGCGCAGGAAGCGCTGCAGTCCGCCTATGCACGCGGCGAGAACGACGAATTCGTCAAGGCCACCGACATCCGCCAGCCCGGCGAGAAGCCGCTTCATATGGAAGACGGCGACGTCGTCGTCTTCATGAATTTCCGCTCCGACCGCGCACGCCAGCTCACGCATGCCTTCCTCGAACCCGCGTTCGAAGGTTTCCACCGCCGCCACGTACCCAAGCTGGCTGGCTATTACACGCTGACCGTGTATGACAAGAACGAAGCCGACGCCATTGCGGTGTTCGCGCCCGAGGAAATCCGCAATACCTTTGGCGAATACCTCGCCAGCCGGGGAATGACGCAGCTGCGTATCGCCGAAACCGAGAAGTATCCGCACGTCA
>CBILOJ010000130.1:0-5881 GCA_966238525.1 uncultured Methylophilaceae bacterium
AGCTGCGTTTCGTGCTGCGCGAAGGCCGCAAGCGCCAGATCCGCCGCATGTGCGAACTCGTCGGCCTGACCGTGGTCGGTCTTAGGCGAGTGCGCATCGGCAGCGTGGTATTGGGTCCCCTGCCGGTAGGTCAATGGCGTTACCTGCGGCTCGGCGAACGCTTTTAATCAGAATCAACTAGCTTAACCAAGAACAATCATGGGTTTATTCGACAATATCGCCGGCAAGGTCATCGGCAAGCTCGGTGCCGACGATAGCCAGGGCGCAATGTTGCAGGCCGCGCTCAAGCTGTTCAACGAACATGGCGGCCTCAACGGCATCCTGGAAAAATTCAGGACCAGCGGTTTTGCCGCCGAAGCCGATTCCTGGGTCGGTACCGGACCCAACTTGCCGCTGACGCCAGCGCAGGTGGTACAAGCGCTGGGCCAGCCCATGCTCGACGATATTGCCGTCAAGGTAGGCCTGCCCAGCGCCGAAGTCGGCAGCAAGCTCGCCGAATACCTGCCGCGGGTCATCGACAAGCTCACGCCGGACGGCACGGTACCGCGCAACCAGGCTGCGGTCATGCTGCAGGCCATGTCGCTATTCAGGACTTGATCGCAAGCGCTTGCCGGCGCTATCCCCTTAATTTCATCCCGAAACGCGTATAGCTGTGCCATGATGGCAGCGCTTCCCCAACTGTATAAAAACGGATTACATGGAACTGATCATACTGCTCAAAGCCTTCATACTCGGGATTGTGGAAGGCGCCACCGAATTTCTGCCGGTCAGCAGCACCGGCCACCTCATCATCGTCGGCGACCTGCTCGACTTCAACGACGGCAAAGGCAAGGTATTCGAAATCGTGATCCAGCTTGGCGCCATCCTTGCCGTGTGCTGGGAATATCGCAGTCGCTTGGCCGGCGTTGCCGCCGGGCTCGGCAGCGACGCCGGAGCCCGCCGCTTCGTGATCAACCTCGCCATCGCCTTCCTGCCGGCCGCGCTGCTCGGCCTCGCCCTGCATGACCACATCAAGGAATACCTGTTCACACCGCTGACAGTGGCGCTGGCGCTCATTGTCGGCGGCTTCGCCATCCTGTTCATCGAACGGCGCGCGCCGGCGGCGGATACCGAGAGCGTCGACGGCATCAGCTTCAAGCAGGCGCTGCAGGTCGGCTGTGCCCAGGCACTGGCGCTGATTCCCGGCGTATCGCGCTCGGGCGCGACCATCATGGGCGGCATGGTGTTCGGCCTCTCGCGCAAGACTGCGACCGAATTCTCCTTTTTCCTGGCGATTCCCATCATGTTCGCCGCCACCGGCTACGACCTGCTGAAAAACCATGATCTGCTGGCCTGGGCCGACGTGCCCGTGTTCGCCATCGGCTTCGTCACGGCGTTCTTTTCCGCACTGATCGCGGTCAAGACTTTGCTGCGCTACGTCGCCGGCCACGATTTCCGCGCCTTCGCCTGGTATCGCATCGTGCTCGGCATCGTCGTGTTGGCCTATTTCTGGCAGGCGACATGAGCAGCTATGACACCCTCGTCCATATTTTGCACGGCTTCGCCGAGCGCTCTAAAACACGTGCGCTGACTTTGGGCGAAGCGATGGATACGCTGGACGAAGCGGCGTATGCCTTCATTTCACTGATCCTGGTGCTGCCCTTCATGCAGCCGGTGCCGCTGGGCCCGCTGACCGTGCTCGGCGGCCTCACCTTCGCCGCACTCGGCATACAGCTATGGCGCGGGCACGAATCGCCAGTGCTGCCGCACAAGGTGCGCGCCGTGGCCCTCAAGGAAAAGAACTGGCGCATCCTGATCACGATCTGCCTCAAGATCGTCGGCTTCTGCCGCAAATTTACGCGGCCGCGCTATACGACACTGATCTCGGGCCGGCGCGGCCAGAAATTCGGCGCGCTCGTGCTCATAGGCGCCGGCGTCCTGATGGCGATCCCGTTCGGCGTATTGCCGCTGAACAACATACTGCCGGGCCTGGCCATCATCTTCTACTGCTTCGGACAGCTCGAGGAAGACGGCCTCATGGTCATGATCGCCTTCGGCTGGCTCGCCATCACCACCATTTATTTCGGCTTGTTCTTCTTCGGCCTCTGGTACTACGGCTCCGCGGCCTTCCTGCGCTGGCTGGGGTGAGCCGCCCCGGAGCCGGTGTTAGAATGAAACGCAATTCTTCCAGCTGACGGGAATCTCCTATGAAAAAACCGCTCAAGTACGCTTTATTCGGCCTCGGCGGCGTCATTCTGCTGCTGATCGCGATCGTGGCAGTCGTGGCCGCCACCTTCGACCCCAATGATTACAAGCCGCTCATCGTCAAACTGGTGCAGGAAAAGAAACAGCGCACGCTCAACATCGAAGGCGACATCAAGCTCGCCTTCTGGCCCAAGATCGGCGCCAACCTCGGCAAGATCACGCTGTCCGAGCATAACAGCGACAAGCAGTTCGCCGCCGTCGACGGCCTCAAGGTATCGCTGGCGCTGCTGCCGCTGCTGAAGAAGGAGCTCGTGGTCGACACCATCTACGTCGATGGCGCGCGCGCCAATATCGTACGCAACAAGGATGGCAGCACCAATTTCGACGACCTGCTGAGCCAGGAGGAAGACGAGCCGTCGCAGCAGATCAAGTTCGACGTCGACGGTATCGTCGTCACCGATTCCGCGGTTACCTTCGACGACCAGCAAGCCGGCAAGCAATACAGCCTCGACCAGTTCAACCTCACGACCGGTCACGTCGCGCTCGGCGAGCCGTTCGATTTATCCACCGACTTCCATGCCACCGCGAGCGAGCCCAGCGTCGATGCCAACATCGAGGCCGAGGGCAATTTCATGCTCGACCCCGACAACAAGCACTATGTCGCCAAGGGCCTGGACGCCAAGGTCAACGGCAAGGTCACCGACCTCAACGACCTTGAGCTCGCACTGAGCGGCGATGTGGACGCCAAGCCCGACACCATGGAATTCCTGGTCGACGGCCTCAAGCTCACGGCTTCGGCCAAACGCGACGGCGCCGATCTCGGCGTAGAGGTGGAAGCGCCGCAGCTTACCGTGCTCAAGGACGAAGTCAGCGGCAAGCAGGCGCGCGTCAGCGTGTCGCAGCAGAAGGGCAACGACAGCGCCAAGGCCGAACTGGTACTGGCCGACATCAAGGGCTCGCCGGCGGCATTGGAGAGCAGCAGCGTCAGCGTCGACCTCACGGCCAAGCAGGGCGAGCACAACATCGCCGGCAAGTTCTCCTCGCCATTCACAGCCAATCTGGAAAAGCTGGTGTTCGACCTGCCCAAGCTGGCCGGCAACATCGACGTCAAAGACCCGGCGCTGCCCAAGGGCGAAATGCACGGCACCTTTGCCATGCAGGTGCATGCCGACGCCAAGCAGGAGCTCGCCAGCAGCAAATTCAATCTGAACATCGATGCCACCAAGCTCAACGGCGACATTGCCGTGGCGAATTTCTCCAAGCCCAGCATCAAGTTCACGCTGAACGGCGACCAGCTCAACCTGAACCAGCTGCTTGGCAACCAGGCGACCAAGACACCGGCCAAGGCCGACGACAAGACTGCCGCCGCGAACCAGGCGCCCGATCTCTCGGCGCTCAAGGATCTGCTGCTGCAAGGCACGGTCAACATCGGCAGTATCGTCTATGACAAGTACCGTCTGAGCGGGCTCAATCTCGGCGTCAAGGCCGACGGCCAGAAGCTCGACGTCAGCCCGTTCGCGGTCAAGCTCGACGAGACGCAGATCAAGGGCAAATTCGGCATCACGCGCTTCGCCAAGCCGATCTACAACTTCGATGTCGATATCGACAAGCTCGACGCCGACCGTTACATCACGCAGGACGAGAGCAAGCCGGCCCAAACCGAACCGCAAGCCAAGGCCGATCCCAATGCACCGATCGATCTTTCCGCGCTCAAGAGCCTCAACGCCAACGGCGAACTGCGCATCGGCTGGCTCAAGCTCGCCAATGTCACCTCGACCAATGTGCGCATCAAGCTCAAGGCCGACGACGGCGTAGCCGAGCTGGCGCCGTTTTCCGCCAACCTCTACGAAGGCAGCATGAACGGCTCGCTCAAGGTGGATGCGCGCAGCACGCCGAGCATTGCCTTCAAGCAGGACATGCAGGGCATCTCCATCGGTCCGCTGCTGGTCGACGCCATCAACAACGACATGCTGTCGGGCAAGGGCAGCCTCGACGTCAACGTGACGACGCAAGGGAATACGGTGAACGCGCTAAAAAAAGCGCTTGACGGTAGTGCCGCCGTCAAACTGGCCAATGGCGCGGTCAAGGGCATCGACATCGCGGGCACGTTGCGTAACGCCACCAGCAAGCTTAGTGCGCTCAAGGGACAAAGTGCCACCACGGTCGAGGGCGACAAGAGCAAGCAGACCGACTTCAGTGAAATGTCCGCCTCGTTCACGATCAAAAACGGCGTCGCGCACAACGAAGACCTGAGCATGAAATCGCCGCTGTTGCGCGTTACCGGTAGCGGCGATATCGACATCGCCAACGAGACCATCAACTACGTGGCAAAACCGACGGTCGTCGCCACGCTCAAGGGCCAGGGCGGCGCCGACCTCGGCGCGCTTAATGGCGTGACGGTGCCGGTCAAGGTCGGCGGCACCTTCGCCAAGCCCACCTACGGCATCGATTTTGCCGGCATGGCGACCGCGCTGGCCAAGAAGGAACTGCTGGACAAGGTCGGCGGCGAGAAGGGCGAAGCCGTGAAGAACCTGCTCGAAGGCAACAAGCAGGATGCGCTGAAGTCGCTGCTTGGTGGCAAGAAGACGGCACCGGCCGAGACCGCACCGGCACCTGCGGATCAAACAGCGCCGGCACCGGCGCAGGAACCGGCTCCGGCGCCAGCCAAACCCGAAGATGCAGCCAAGCAGAAGCTGAAGAAATTACTGGATTTCTAAACCGTCCAGTCATGCAAAACCTGGAACGGCTGCCAGCGGACCTGCCGCCGCCGCTGGATGACGGCGGCAGCGCCCACCTCCCAGGCCTGGCACTACCGCACTGTCGACTGCGCTCCACGCACGGCGGCTGGATCGATCCGGCGGCCATTCCCGGCCGCGTCGTCATCTACTGCTATCCCATGACCGGCCGGCCCGGGCTAGCGCTGCCGCCAGGTTGGGATGAGATCCCCGGCGCGCGTGGCTGCACACCGCAGGCTTGTGCCTTTCGCGACCATCATGCGGAATTGCGCGCGCTGCAAACGCAGGTATTCGGCCTGAGCGTGCAGTCGAGCGATTACCAACAGGAAGCCGCCCAACGCCTGCACCTGCCATTCGCGTTATTGAGCGACGCCGATTACGAATTTACCGCTACGCTAGACCTGCCAACCTTCGAAGTCCACGGCATGCGGCTGAACAAACGCCTGACCGTTATTGCACGCAACGGTGTTATCGAACATTGTTACTATCCGGTATTCCCGCCCAACCTGAATAGTGCGCAGGTGCTGGCGTGGCTGCGCCAATACCCGTAAGCGCAGCCGCCGCAGCCATCAATGCCTGTGCTTGTTGTGGCCGGGTGCATCTTCGCTATGGCCGGGACCGTCGTGATGCTTGTCGTGATGATGATGGTGGTGGTGATGGCAGCCGCCCAGCAGCAGGCCGAGCGTGATCAGCAGAGGAAATAGCAGTTTCATGAATGCTCCCGGTCTCGAAGTAGAATACCGGTGATTTTATACACACCCGCATCCATTCCGGTATAAGCGCATGCCCGATTTTTCCGAACGCCTGATCGCCTGGCAAAAAATCCACGGCCGCCACGACCTGCCCTGGCAGAACACACGCGACCCCTACGCCATCTGGGTATCGGAGATCATGCTGCAGCAGACGCAGGTCGCCGCCGTCATCGGCTACTACCAGCGCTTCATGCATCGCTTTCCCGATAT
>CBILOJ010000131.1:0-5873 GCA_966238525.1 uncultured Methylophilaceae bacterium
CCCAGCGCTCGATCAGGAGCAGTGCCTGCTCAAGGTCCAGCACGTTGCAGCCGCCAGCCGGCACTTCGCCGTCGGCACCGCTCAGCAGCACATGGCGCAGGTTCGGCATCTGCGCCGTCCTGTCCGCCAAGCTGCGCCAGGTGGCGGGGTCGGTCACCAGCACCTCGGCGCTCGAATCCTGCGCCAGGTACAACACTTCTTCCGCGGTGAGCAGCGTCGAGGTCGGCACCGCAATGGCGCCGCGCTTCATGGTACCGAGGAAGGCGATCGGGTAAGCCAGGCTGTTGGGCAAACGGATCAGCACGCGCTCGCCGGCGGCAACGCCCAGGTTGCGCAGCAGCTGGGCAAAACGGCTGGTATGGGCGGCGAGCGCATCGAAACGGATTTCGGCCGTGCCGCGCGCGTCGTCCTCGACGATCATGGCGATCTTCTGCGCGGCTGGCGTGCCAAGGTGGGCGTCGGTGCAGGCGACGCCGATGTTGAAGTGCTCGGGCAAGCGCCAGACCCAGGGTTCCAGCGGCGGCAGCGACGTCGTCGCCGGCTTGAGATCGTCTTTCATAGAATCGCTCCATAAGGCCAGTTCTGGCGGATCACCTGTACCGGCATGCGCTGCAGCACGGTGATGGCGAAGGCGGTATCCTCCTCGCTCAGCGCGCGCAGCGCATGCGCCCGCAGCAGTGTCTGCAGCGCCTTGCCGAACATCGGCGGATCCAGCATCTCGCCCTCGAAGCGGATGGCGCCGCCGAGCAGCGCATCAGCCTCGATCGCGGCCTTGAGCACGCGGATCTTGAGCGCGATGTCGGTCGGCGACGGCGTATAGGCCACCTTGCACAGGTGGATGTGCGCCGGATGGATGACCTGCTTGCCGGTCAGGCCCATTTCGGCCTCCTTGACTGCGTGCTTGTAGACGATGCGCGATTCGTGGTCGCCGTGCAGGTCGAGCCAGCGCCTGACGTCGTGCGGCTCGACGAAGCTGTCGGGCATGCTGCTCGAGCCGAGCAGCGTTTCCACGCCGCCGATCACGCCCTTGCCGGCGATGCGCGCCTCGAACATGATCTGGTTGAGGAAATAGAACAGCTCGTCGACCCAGTTCTCGGGCGTGATGTTGATGCCCATGGCCTTGGAGAAATCGTGGATGCCGAACACCACGTGGCGAACCGTGGCGTAGGCCATGAGGTCGGGCGCGATCTTGAGCGACTTCGGATGCTCGATGATGGGCTGGATGTTGATCTTGCTGTTGAGGTTGGCCAGCACGTTGGACAGGTCGCGCACCTCGGCCGCGCCGTAGGCTTCGCCGGCCTTGGACAGCATGACGACGTCGACGTACTCGGCCATGTCGCGCACCAGCTTCATGTCGAGTTCGTACTCGTCGGTGCGGAACGGGTTGATGCGGATGGCGATGCTGACTTCCTGCCGCTTCTTGCGCAGCGCCGGCAGCTCCTGCCGCAGCAGCGTGCGGCTCATTTCCTTCTGCCGGCAGCCGTCCTCGAGGTCGAAGATCAGCGTATGCGCCTGCGTGGCATGCGCGTGCTTCTTCATGCGCTGCGCGGCGGCTGGCAAGTCCTCGTAAATGCCGAGCGACGGCGCGTACTTGACCGGCGGGTAGTAGAGCTGGATACCGGGCCAGCAGTCGCCGAGCAGGCCGGGATTGAAACTGTCGCCGACCTGCGCGTCGGCATAGGCCGAGAGGTCTGTTATGGGCTGGTTCATCATCATCTCCGCAACTCCTTCATCGTCCTGTGCTGCAATCGGCCCGCCTAGTGCGCGCGGCCCGGCTCGGGTTCTTCGTCGCTGTCGTTGCGCAACGTACGGCGCAGCATGCCGAGCACGTGGGTGCGCTCGGGTTCGCCTGATATCGGTTCGTCCACCGTCACCAGGTGCCAGAGGTCGATATCCTGCATATCGACCAGCACGACGAATTCATCGCGCTGCCGCGGCGACAGCTCATCGTAGTGCCGGGCGAGAAAGCGCTGCAGCAGGATGTCCAGCTCTAGCAGTCCACGCCGGCAACGCCATTGCAATCGGTTGTCCACCATCACTTCACTTTCAGAATACGGATGGTCTTGCCCGCGGCAGCCGGCGCCGCAGACAGTCGTTTGCCGCCGCCGCGAAGTTGCATTTCCTTGATCTTGGCGATGGCCTTGGCCGGGCTCAGTCCCTTGGGGCACACGTCGACGCAGTTCATGATGTTGTGACAGCGATAAAGCCGGTACGGATCGTCAAGATTCTCCAGGCGCTGCTGCGTTGCCTGATCGCGGCTGTCGGACAGGAAACGGTAGGCCTGCAGCAGGCCGGCCGGGCCGACGAACTTGTCCGGATTCCACCAGAACGACGGGCACGACGTGGTGCAGGCGCCGCACAGGATGCACTCGTAGAGACCGTCGAGCTTGGCGCGCTCGGCCGGCGACTGCAGGCGCTCCGTTGCCGGCGGTGGCTCGTCGTTGACCAGGTAGGGCTGCACCGAATGGTAGTGATCGAAGAACTGCGTCATGTCGACGATGAGGTCGCGGATCACCGGCAGCCCGGGCATCGGCCGCAGGACGACGGGTTCGGCCAGGTCCCTGAGCCGGGTGACGCAGGCCAACCCGTTCTTGCCGTTGATGTTGATGGCGTCCGAGCCGCAAACGCCCTCACGGCACGATTTGCGCAAGCCCAGGCTGTCATCCAGAGCCTGGATGCGCAGCAGCGCGTCGAGCAGCATCTGGTCGCCCGGCTGCAGCGCCACCTCGTAATCCTGCATGTAAGGCTCGGCATCCTTTTCCGGGTTGTAGCGATAGATGGAAAACCGCATGCTGCCTCCTAATAGATCCTGGCCTTGAGCGGGAAGCTGTCCACGCTCAGGGGCTTGAGTCGCACCGGCTTGTAGGCGAGGTTACCGCCGCGATAGTAGAGCGAATGCTGGAGCCAGCGCTCGTCGTCGCGCGCCGGGAAATCCTCGCGGCAATGCGCACCGCGGCTCTCCTGCCGCGCCTCGGCGGCGGTCATGGTTGCCATTGCGACCTCGATCAGGTTGTCGAGTTCAAGCGCCTCGATGCGCGCCGTGTTGAAGACCCGGCTCTTGTCCTGGATCTGCGTGGCCTGGATGCGTTCGGCCACGGCCCGAATCTGCTGCACGCCCTCCCGCAGCAGTTCGGGGAAGCGGAACACGCCGCAATGCTTCTGCATGACGCGGCGCATCTGCGCGCCGGCCTCCACCACGCTGATGCCGTCCTGTTGCCGGTCGAGTCGCGCCAGCCGCGCTTGCGTGGTTTCGCCCGCGTCGGCCGGCAACGGCTTGTGGCTGCCGTGCGCGCGCACCTGCTCGACCATGTGACGGCCGGCGGCGCGGCCGAAGACGACGAGGTCGAGCAGCGAATTCGCACCGAGGCGGTTGGCGCCGTGCACCGAAACGCAGGCGCATTCGCCGACGGCGTAGAAGCCTTCGACCGGCGTGCCGTCGGCGTCGGCCAGCACCTGACCGTCGAGGTTGGTCGGGATGCCGCCCATCATGTAGTGCGCGGTCGGCACCACGGGGATGGGCTGCTCGATCGGGTCGACGTTGGCGAACTTGATGGCGATGTCGCGGATGCCGGGCAGCTTGCTTTTGATCAGTTCGGCCGGCAGGTGGTCGAGCTTGAGCAGCACGGCGTCCTTGCCGGCGCCGACGCCGCGCCCTTCCTTGATCTCGGTGGCAATGGCGCGCGACACCACGTCGCGGCTGGCGAGATCCTTGGCGTGCGGCGCATAGCGCTCCATGAAGCGTTCGCCGGCGCTGTTGACCAGATAGCCGCCCTCACCGCGCACGCCCTCGGTGATCAGCACGCCGGCGCCGGCGACGCCGGTCGGGTGGAATTGCCAGAATTCCATGTCCTGCAGCGGGATGCCGGCGCGCGCCGCCATGCCCAAACCGTCGCCGGAATTGATGAAGGCGTTGGTGCTGGCCTCGAAGATACGGCCGGCGCCGCCGGTGGCGAACAATGTGGCCTTGGCCTGGAAAATCGCCACGTCGCCCGTCTCCATCTCCAGCGCCGTGACGCCGAGCACGCTGCCCTCGGCATCGCGAATCAGATCGAGCGCCAGCCATTCGACGAAGAATCTGGTCTGGCTGCGGACGTTGCGTTGGTACAGCGTGTGCAGCATGGCGTGGCCGGTGCGGTCGGCCACGGCGCAGGTGCGCGAGATCGGCGCCTCGCCGTAATTCTGCGTCATGCCGCCGAACGGGCGCTGGTAGATGCGGCCGCTGTCCATGCGGTCGAACGGCATGCCGAAGTGCTCGAGCTCGTAGATTGCCTCGGCCGCGTTGCGGCACATGAACTCGATGGCGTCCTGGTCGCCGAGGTAGTCCGAGCCCTTGATCGTGTCGTACATGTGCCACAGCCAGTTGTCCTCGGTGACGTTGCCGAGTGCGGCGGCGATGCCGCCCTGCGCCGCCACCGTGTGCGAGCGCGTCGGGAACACCTTGGACAGCACGGCGACCTCGAGTCCGGCCTCGGCGAGCTGCAGCGCGGCGCGCAGACCGGCCCCGCCGCCGCCGACCACCACCGCGTCGAACTGATAGCGCTTCATGCCGCCACGCTCCACAAGATCAGCCAGGTCCATGCCGCCAGCGCCAGCAGCGCCAGCGTCACCAGCTTGCGCAGCAGGCTGCGCAAGCCGACATGCGGAACATAGTCGGCCAGCACGTCGCGCAGCCCGATCCAGGCATGCAGCAGCATGCCGAGCACGAAAACGAACGTCGCCAGCTTCATGGCCTGGCTGGCGAACAGTGCCTGCCAGCCGGCGTAGCCCTGCGGCGGCGCCAGCGCGAGGCGCAGGGCGATGCCGACGGCGTACAGCGCCATGAGCACGGCCGTGGCCCGCTGCAGCAGCCATTCGCTCATGCCCGGCGGCACGCGCTGCAGCCAGCGCCCTACCATAACCAGGCTCCAACGAGAACGGTGCAGAGCAGGCTCAGGACCAGCGTGAGCCGCGCGGTGAGGCGCGCCTGCTTCAGCTCGAGGCCAAAATGCAGGTCCAGCGCCAGGTGGCGCAGGCCGGCGATGAAGTGATGCATGAAGCTCCAGATGAAGACCAACTCGACCAGCCTGGCCGGCGGCGAAGCCAGCACGGCGGCGGCCTCGGCATAGCCGGCGGGTGATGCCAGCGAGCGCTGCAGCAGCCACAGCGCAACGGGCAGGCACAGGAACAGCAGCACGCCGCTGACGCGATGCAGGATGGAAACGAGCGCCGGCAACGGCAGCCGGATCGAGATCAGGCGCAGATTCTTCGGCCGGCCATCGTCGGTGCGCGCGACAGGACGCCGGTCGCGGGCGAAGGCCGAACTGGCGCTGTGCGTGTTCATGCCTCCCTCCCTGCTGCCTCTGCCACCGCCGTCGCCACCCATGACAGCAGGCGCGGGTCGAACGGCTTGGGAATGATGTAGTCCTTGCCGAAGGCGAGCGCCTGCAGGCCATAAGCCTGCAACACCTCGGCCGGCACCGGTTCGCGCGCCAGCGTGGCCAGCGCCTGAGCCGCCGCCACCTGCATCGCCATCGTGATCTGCCGCGCGCGCGCATCGAGCGCGCCGCGGAACAGGAAGGGGAAGCCGAGCACGTTGTTGACCTGGTTGGGATAGTCGGAACGGCCGGTGGCCATGATCAGGTCGTCGCGCACGGCATGGGCATCGTGCGGCAGGATTTCGGGATCGGGATTGGCCAGCGCGAATACCACGGGGCGCGGCGCCATGCGATGCAGCAGCGCCGGCGGCAGCGCATTGGCGGCCGACACGCCGATGAAGACGTCGGCGTCGGCCATGGCTTGTTCCAGCGTGCGCGCTTCGGTCTCCACCGCCAGCTCGCGGTTGAGTTCGTGCAGGTCGGGACGCGCCGCGTGCAAGACGCCGGTCTTGTCGACGA
>CBILOJ010000132.1:0-5856 GCA_966238525.1 uncultured Methylophilaceae bacterium
TGCGTAGACCTTCATCTTGCGGAACATGGCATAGCCCAGCGGACCTTTCGGCAGCATGCCCTTGACGGCCTTTTCCAGCGCACGACCGGGGAAACGTTGCTGCATCTTGCCGAACGTCGTGGTCGAGATGCCGCCCGGATAACCGGAATGGCGATGGTAGAGCTTGTCGCCTTCCTTGTTGCCCGTGACCTTGATCTTGTCGGCATTGATCACGACGATATAGTCACCGGTATCCACGTGTGGGGTATAGATGGTCTTGTGCTTGCCACGCAGACGGCGGGCAATTTCGCTGGCGAGACGACCCAGCACTACGTCCGTGGCATCTACCACGAACCAGTCGCGCTTTACTTCGTGCGCTTTTGCGGAAAAGGTTTTCATCGGACTGCTCAATATCGCTGAAAAAATCAAGAGGCGGATTTTATGCCATGGCTCCGGCTATTGTCAAACAATAATGCAGCGGTCCGGCCGGATTGATCATCACAACCAGGCGTCGACGACAATCCCGGCAAAAATCGCCGCACCCAGCCAATTGTTATGCAAAAACGCCTTGAAACAATTTTCAGCCACACGCTGACGAATCAGGAGGTAATGATACAGGGCGATGGCGGCAGCGGCGAGCAGACCGAGATAATAAGGCCAACCCAGGCCGAGCTCGACGCCGGCGGCGGCAAGCAGTGCCAGCATGGTGCCGTAGCAGCCCATGATCATCGCCACATCACAACGCCCGAACAAGATGGCGGACGAACGTAGGCCGATTTTCAGATCATCCTGCCGGTCCACCATGGCATATTCCGTATCATAAGCGATCGACCAGAATATATTGGCCAACAGCAGCAGCCATGCCACGGACGGCACGGTTCCGGTCAACGCGGCATAAGCCATCGGGATGCCAAAACCGAAAGCGAGACCGAGATAGGCTTGCGGAATGGCGAGAAAGCGTTTGGTGAACGGATAGCTGGCTGCCAGCAGCAGCGCCGCCAGCGACAGCCACACGGTGAGGCGGTTCAGGAAGAGGACCAGACCGAACGCCAGCAGGCTCAACAAGGCGGCGAGCGCCAGTGCTTCACGCACGCCGATTTCGCCTGCAGCCAATGGGCGCAGGCGTGTACGGCGTACCCGGCCGTCGAAATTGCGGTCGGCCAAGTCATTCATGACACAGCCGGCCGAACGCATGAGCACTGTTCCCAGCACGAAAATCCAGACCACGAGCCCGTCAGGATGTCCGTTACCGGCCAGCCACAGCGCCCATAGGGTCGGCCACAGCAGCAGCAAAATACCGATGGGCTTGTCCAGGCGCATCAGGCGTTCGTAGACGGACAATCGCTGCATGAGGCGTCTTGTATTCATAAATCCAGCACCTGCGGCAGAAAGATTTCGGTAACCATAATAGTGGCCGCTTGCAGCCTGAACACTGAACGTCGCGCCCACAATGCCGGCGGCGGCGACTTCAATTGTTCAGTGGCACGACGATACAGCACATGATGCCGCGCCAGTTTCCTATATTCCAGCGGCGTACGCACTACCCTGGGATCGGCAAACAGTTCGCTGCCCAGAGAGCGGCTGCCGAGGTTGACCAAGCCGCGCCAGTCGCCGCGCAGGCTGCGGAGCGGCATTATGCTTTGCGCGAAGACGACCGGCGCATCGTCGCAATGCAGCTGCACTTCGCGCAACAGGATGCGGCTACGCACCGATACCGCCAGCAGGCTGGCTTCGTCTATCTGAGCCCTTGCCCGGGAATGCTTGACCGGCCGCACCTTGAAATTTGCACAGTGCAACTGCAGTTGCCGTGTAAGCGAACCACGGCCAATAAGCCAGCGCCGATAAGCCCCGCTACCTATCGGCGTATTGAGCCAATGCGCGCGCGCAGTATAAGCATGGGCAAGAATTTTCACGGCAGGATTATGGCAGGCTTATGCCTGCACTCAAACCTTTACCAGCTCATCCGCATGGCCCAGCCAGCGCTGCAGATGCTGCTCGACCGCCAACGGGTTTTCGGCCAGCAAACGTTCCGCCGTTGCTGTCGCCGCCTGTAGCAGGTCGGCGTCGCGCTCGAGGTCGGCAATTTTGAGCATGGGCGCGCCGCTCTGGCGCGTACCCATAAATTCACCGGGACCGCGTAAACGCAGGTCAGCTTGCGCAATCTCGAAGCCGTCCGCGCTTTCGTAAACAATTTTGAGCCGTGCGCGTGCCGTTTCCGATAGCGGATTCTGGTAAAGCAGAATACAGGTACTTTTTTCGCTGCCGCGGCCGACGCGCCCGCGAAGCTGGTGCAACTGCGACAAGCCCATGCGTTCGGCATGCTCGATGACCATGAGACTGGCATTAGGCACGTCGACACCAACTTCGATTACGGTCGTCGCCACCAGCAGCTGCACTTCGTTACGGGCAAAAGCGGCCATGACAGCCTGCTTCTCCGCCGCTTTCATGCGGCCATGCATGAGTCCGACGTTCAGCTCCGGCAACGACTGGCACAGCAGTGCGTAGGTTTCCATCGCAGTCTTCAGCTGCAGGCTTTCCGATTCCTCGATCAGAGGGCAAACCCAGTAGGCCTGGCTTCCCTGGCGACAGGCGGCGCGCACGCGTTCCAGCACTTCGTCGCGTCGCGCCTCCGACACCAGCCGCGTTGCAATCGGCGTACGCCCGGGCGGCAGCTCGTCGATGACCGAAACGTCGAGATCGGCGTAGTAACTCATGGACAGCGTACGCGGGATGGGTGTGGCGCTCATCATGAGCTGATGCGGCTCGGGCTGTCCTTTCTTGCGCAGCTGCAGGCGTTGCGCCACGCCGAAACGGTGCTGCTCGTCGACAATGGCCAGGCCGAGCCGGGCGAATCGCACATCGTCTTGGAACAGCGCATGCGTACCTACCACGAGCTGGGCCTCGCCGCTGGCAATGGCTTGTAAAGCCGCATTGCGCTCTTTCTTGCCTTGGCCGCCTGCCAGCCAGGCAATGACGATACCGAGTGGCGCCAGCCATGACTGCATTTTGCGGTAGTGCTGCTCGGCAAGAATTTCAGTAGGCGCCATGATGGCCGCTTGCCAGCCGTTTTCCAGCGCTTGCAATGCCGCCATGGCGGCAACGATGGTCTTGCCGCTGCCAACATCGCCTTGCAGCAGGCGCTGCATCGGATGGGCTCGCGCCAGATCGGCACTGATTTCCGCCGCTACCCGGCGTTGTGCTGCCGTCAAATCGAATGGCAGGCTGCGTAACAACGCAGCGATCAATACGCCGCCGGCTTTTAGCGGGGGCGCACCATGGCTGCGGCGCCGTGCACGATGGCGACGCATGGAAAGCTGTTGCGCCAGCAGTTCGTCGAAAGCCAGGCGGCGCCAGGCCGGTGTGGCACGCGCCTCCAACGCTTGCAGGCTGGAATCGGGCGGGGGGTGATGCAAGGCCTTTATGCTGGCGGCATAACCCGGCAGCGCCAATTTGTCATAAATGGCAGCTGGCAGCGTCTCTTCCAGTGCATCGTTGTTCAGCGCCCAGGTGATCCATTTGCGCAATGCCGCCTGCGTCAGGCCGGAAGTGGTGGGATAAACCGGCGTCAAGGTCTCGGGCACCGGCTCTTGTGCGCGCAATGCGCGATATTGCGGATGTACCATCTCCCAGCCGAAGAAGCCGCCGCGCACCTCGCCGAATACTCGCAGTCGTGCGCCAGGCTGCAAGGCTGTGATCTGGCTGGGGTAGAAATGCAGAAATCGCAGATTGAGCTGTCCATCAGCATCAGCTAAACGACAATTGAGCGCTTTGCGCGGCCGATACTGGACTTCGGTATGAACCACCTCGCCTTCCACCTGCACCTGCATGCCGAGGCGCAAGTCACGGATTGCGGTAATGCGCGTTTCGTCGATATAACGCAGTGGCAGATGCAGCAGCAGGCCCTGCATGTCGTGAATACCAAGCCGCTGCAGGCCGGACAGCACCGACTTGCTGATACCCTTCAGTTCGGCCAGCCGGGTCAGGGTGCGCTAACCTTCGATATGCATAACCGCATCGGCTTCCACCAGCGCGTCTTTGGGCAGCGAAGCTACGCCGACTGCGGCGCGCGCCGGATAAGGCTGAACGAAATATTCCGCCATGATGCTGTTCACCCGCGCAAAATGCGCGAGATCGGTAAGGAAAATATTGAGTTTGACTACATCGGTCAGTGAGCCGCCCGCCGCCTCGGCCACCGCAGCCAAGTTGGCGAACACGCGATGTATCTGATTTTCTATGCCGTCGACCATCAGCATGTTGACGGGGTCGAGGCCGATCTGGCCCGACAGGTAGACGGCATTGCCGACGCGGACAGCTTGGGAATAGGTACCGATGGCTTGTGGCGCATCAGCGGTTTGGATGATTTGCTTTTTCATTGTGATGCCCTTGATTGAACTGGCTTATTGCACCCGTTGCTCGGCGCCGGCGCCTTTGACGCGATTGATGCGCGTGACTTCCTGAATCTTGCGCAGCCGGCGCATGAGATCGGCCAGATGCACGCGATTTTCCACCTGCACCGTGAATTGCATATTGGTGTAGGCGCTGTCGTCCGACTCTTCCATGCTGACATTGTCGATGTTGGAGCCGGCATCGGCAATCGCCGCGGCAATCTTGGCCAGTACCCCGCGCTGGTTGGCAACCGCCAGCTTGAGGTTGACCTTGAACAGGCGCTTGCTGTCGGGATCCCACTCCACGTCCAGCCATTTGTCCGGATCGAGCCGGAATTTGCGTATGGCCGGGCAATCATGGGTATGAATGACCAGCCCCTTGTCCTTGTTGATGAAGCCCAGAATCGGATCGCCCGGGATCGGCCGGCAGCATTGCGCGAACTGCACTGCCATGCCTTCGGAGCCGCGGATGGTGATCGACCCCAGTGGCCGTGCCGGTGGTTTGGCCGGCGCCTTGCCAGTCGTCTCCGTCCGCTCGCCCAGCTGCTCTTCGCCCAGCACTAGCAGCTGATGGGCCACCATGACGTTGAGCCGCTTGCCCAGCCCGATGTCAGTCAGGATCTCCTGCTTGCTCCTGACACCGTAGTCGCGCACGAGCTTTTGCCAGCGCGTTTCGTCTATGGTCGCCGGCTCTGCATGCAAGGCACGCAATGCCTGATTGAGCAGTCGCTCGCCGAGCAGGGCCGATTCCGTCGACTGCATGGTCTTGAGGTAATGACGGATATGCGCGCGCGCCTTGCCCGACACGACATAGCTCAGCCAAGCCGGATTGGGCTTGGCATGCGTAGCGGTAATGATCTCGATGTGGTCGCCGTTGTGCAGCTCGGTCCTGAGCGGCGCCAGCTCCTGATTGATCTTGACCGCAACGCAGGAATTGCCAATGTCGGTATGCACGGCATAGGCGAAATCGACGGCGGTCGCCCCCTTGGGCAGCGCCATGATATTGCCTTTGGGCGTGAACACGTAGACTTCGTCAGGAAACAGGTCCACTTTGAAGTGCTCGAGGAATTCGAGCGAATCGGCGCTTTCATTCTGGATATCGAGCAGGCGTTGCAGCCACTGATGCGTCTGCTGCTGCAGCGCAGTCAAGTGCGCGTCGGTCGTCTTGTACAGCCAATGCGACGCGACGCCGGCCTCGTCGATCTTGTGCATCTCCTGGCTGCGGATCTGCACTTCTATCGGCGTACCGAATGGGCCGAACAGCGTGGTATGCAACGACTGGTAACCGTTGGCCTTGGGAATGGCGATGTAATCCTTGAACTTGCCCGGGATCGGCTTGTAGAGGCCGTGCAGCACGCCCAGCGCCAGGTAGCAGGTGGCCATGTCCTTGACGATGATGCGAAAGCCGTAGATGTCGTAGATCTGCGAGAAGGTGACGGTCTTGCCGATCATCTTCTTGTAGATGCTGTAGAGATGCTTCTCGCGGCCGGTC
>CBILOJ010000133.1:0-5842 GCA_966238525.1 uncultured Methylophilaceae bacterium
CCAACGACGGCGGTGCCGAAGCGGAAATTCTGATCGGCCTGGCCGAGCGCAAGCGGAATCAGGCACTCGCAGGTAACCATGGCCGGTGACGTCCTGCACATGCCGCCCAGGCTGGCGCAAGCGCTGGGCGAGGGCGATGTTTTCGAGCACGTCATGGCGCTAAACGGTGAAGTTTTCCGTAATGTTCCAGGCCGGCGTACGATACGCGTGCTGCTGGACAACGAGCCTTACTTCGCCAAGCTGCATTATGGCGTCGGCTGGCGCGAGATCTTCAAGAATCTGCTGAGCCTGCGCCTGCCCATCGTAAGCGCAGCGACCGAATGGCATGCGATCCAGCGCTTGGATGCGATCGGCATTCCGACCACGCCGGCGGTGGCGTATGGCGAGCGCGGCCGTAACCCTGCGCACCTGCGCTCATTCGTTTTGACGCGCGACCTCGGCGACATCGTCTCGCTGGAAACGCTGTGCGCAGGTTGGAAGACCCATCCACCGGTCCCGCGTTTCAAGCGCCGTCTGCTGCTGGCCGTGGCCGACATGGCACGGCGGCTGCACGATCATGGGCTCAACCACCGCGATTTCTATATCTGCCATCTATGTCTGGACACCCAGCGTCTGGCGCGGGATGACATTCATCTTTACCTGATCGATCTGCATCGTGTCGGCATGCGCACCGCCATTCGACCGGTAGACCGCATGAAGGACGTGGCCGCGCTTTATTTTTCGGCTATGGATATCGGCCTCACGCGCCGCGATTGTCTGCGCTTTCTGCGCGCTTACCGTCGCCGCCCCTTGCGCGACATCCTGCGCGATGAGCGTGGTTTCTGGCATAAAGTGGTACGCCGTGCCGATCAGTTGTACTACAAGTTTCATGGCAGGATGCCGGCTCCTGTCTTTCAGGCGCGGGATTAGCACTTGTCATTCTTCGTCGATTCATCATGGCAGCCGCTGCTGGAAAATAACCGGCTCGCCGACTTTGAACAGGCCTGGACGCGTGATGCGCAATGGGTGGAGGCGCCCAATGATTATCGCGGCGGCTGGAGCGGCGTGAGTCGCATGACGCTCAAAGAGACGACGGGCGGCGAGGTTGCCGTCTATCTCAAGCGCCAGCAAAATCATGCGCGGCGCACATGGCGCCATCCGTATTCCGGCGAGCCGACCTTCACGCGCGAATTTCGTGTGATGCGCCATCTACAGCGCCACAGTGTAGGCACGCCACTACCCGTGCTGTTCGGTGAACGACGCCAGCCGGGTACGGTACAGGCCATGCTGATGACGGCGGAGCTGGCGGACTACCAACCGCTCGATGAGATCGGCGCCAATGCCTGGCCACTGGCACGGCGACGCAAACTGCTGCGAGCAGTGGCGCACATGGTGCGCCGTATGCACGAGGCCGGCATTCAGCACCGATCGCTTTATGCCAAACATTTATTTGTGAAGGCGCATGATGATAATTTTGACGTTGTCATCATCGATTTCGAGAAATCGCGGCGCAACCTTTTACCGCTATTGCCGGCTTATTTCGACCTCGTCACGCTCAACTATCGTACCGATGGCTGGTCACGCAGCAGCCGACTGTATTTTTTCAAGCAATACTGGAGTGCCGGTAAACTGACGCGCTGGCACAAGTGGCTGTGTCGATCGATCCAGCGCCGTTCGCTGGAAAAAAGCAAGAGAACCTGAAATGAACGCAGCATTGCCTATATTGAACCCCTCCGACCGCATCCTGATCCTGACTTCGAGCAGTACAGGCAACAACGTCTTCTGCACGCCAGCGCTACGGCTGCTGCGTAAGCATCTACCGCACAGTGTGATCGATGTGGTAGCGCTTAACAAACTCAGCGCCGAAGTGTTCGAGGGCAATCCCGACATCAATGCCGTGCACATAGCCGGCAAGCCGCGTACGTTCGACAAGCTTGCTGCAGGCTACGACAAGGTGTTGGCTTTTAACGTCAATGCATTGAAAAAACTGGCCGGCATGGCGACACAACCCGTCACGGTAACGCCGGCGCCGGGGCTGCATATGGCCGAACAATTGCTCAGCTTCGCCGCAGGTTTGCTTGGCTGCGAAATCAGCGATGCAGACCGCCGCTACATCATTGGCAAGGGGAGAGGCGCGCCTTCCCGCATACTCGCCAAGGTGGATGTCGGCGACGACGATATCCTGGTCAACATTCATCTCGGCTGCGGCCGTACGTTGCTGCATGGCTGGAAAATCTTTTACCGCCAGCGTGCCGTCGACAAGAAAATGTGGCCGATTGAAGCCTACATCGAGCTGGGCCAGGCATTGGTGCGTGCGGATCCGCGTATTCGCATTACCGTGACCGGCACGCGCAACGAAGCTTATCTTGCTCGCCAGTTCGTGCGTGACGTCCCGGGTTCGGTCAGTCTCGCCGGCCAGACCTCGGTTGCCGACCTCTACCGGCTCATGCAACGGCTCGATCTGTTCATCTCGCACGATTGCGGCGTGATGCACATTGCCGCAGCTACCGAGGTGCCCATGGTCGGTCTGTTCGGCCCTACCAATCCCGCAGCGACCGGCCCCTATCCGTTGCGGCCGCAGCACGTCATTATTCAGAAACCGGCCATGGCGGACATCGCGCCTGCCGAGGCGACTGAAGCCGCTCTTGAGTTGATTCGGACATTCCCCCGCAAACCGTGACCCTATGCCCATGACGCCTGGTTTCGAAGACCTATCGCATCTGGGTGCCTGTGCGCGTGAACTGGTGCTGGCTGACGGTAGCCAGCTCTGCTGCGAAGAGATCGTGCGCGTCGTACCCGGCAAGCGTATCGTGCTGCGTGGGCACTGGCAGGGTCAGGTGGTGTATGCCAAGCTGTTCGTGGGAAAGGGCGCGCAGCGCTATGCCGATCGCGACCGGCGCGGCGTCGAAGCCCTGCAGGCGGCGGGAATTGCGACGCCGGTGTTGCTGCACGCCGACACCTGCGAGGGTGCTGCTGTTGTCCTCGTGTTCGCCGCCGTGACGGACAGTGTCAATGCCGAGCAGGCCTGGGTATCCATGACGTACGAGCAGCGACGCGTGCTCGCCGGCAAGCTGGTGGCAGAAGTGGCGCGCCACCATGCAGGCGGCTTGATGCAGAGCGATCTCTACCTGAAGAACTTCCTGCTGCAGGCAGGGCAGGCTATCCTGACCCTGGACGGCGATGCCATTCATCCGTTGCCGCGCCTTAGGCGCGAACAGGCCGCGCGCGCCAACCTCGCGCGGCTGCTGTCGAAATTCGACGTCGAGGACGAGGCGGAATGGCTGCCGTCGCTGCTGGCGGAGTACGCCGAAGTCCGCGGCCTGTCCGTCGTGCCTGCGCTGTCGGCGATGCGAAAATCGACGGCAGCCTACCGTATCAAGGCGATGAACCGTTACGCGGAACGCAAGGTGTTCCGGCAATGCACCGATGTCGAGGTCAGACACAGCTGGCGGCGTTATGCCGCCATCATACGTGGCGGAACCGATGAAAAGACGCGCAATGCGCTTGCAGAACCCGAAGCGCTGGTGGGCCACGCCGAGCGACTGCTCAAGCAGGGACATACCTGTACCGTGACCCTGACAAATATGGGTCCGCTTAAAGTCGTTGTGAAACGCTATAATATCAAGAGTTTCTGGCATGGCCTGAGCCGTGCCTGGCGGCCTTCGCGGGCGGCGAGCTCATGGTCGAATGCCCATCGGCTCGGTATGGCAGGCATCGTTACGCCGTCGCCGTTGGCGCTGGTGGAACGGCGCTGGGGACCGCTGCGGCGCGAGGCCTGGTTTTTGGCCCAGTATGTGGAAGCGCCCAATGTCGGCGTGTTTTTCGCGGACGCCCAGCACGGACAGACGCAGAAAGCCGAAGTGGCCGAACGCATCGCGCGCATGTTCCATAAGCTGTATTTGCTGGGTCTGGCGCACGGGGATCTCAAGGCCAATAACATCCTGGTTGCTCAGGAGCAACCGGTGCTGATCGATCTCGACGCCATGCACCAATACCGCTGCCGGCGATTATTCCGCCGCCACCATTTGCGCGACTTGCGTCGCTTCATGCGAAACTGGCAACAGGATTCCTCGGCACAAAAAATATTCGCCGCCGCTTTTGCGCGTGTTTATCGAAACCCGGCCTTGCTGCGGATGGCCGGCATTACTGAAGAGATTTGAATGATCATATTGGGATTATCGGGCGCGCTGGGACATGATCCGTCCGCCGCGCTTCTTATCGACGGCAAGATCGTGGCTGCAGCCGAGGAAGAGCGCTTCGTGCGCGACAAGCATGCCAAGGGCCGCATGCCCTACGAGTCGGCCAAATTCTGTTTGGAATTCGCCGGCATCAAGCCGTCGCAGGTCGACGCCGTCGCCATTCCCTATGCGCCTATCCCGCTGTTCGGCAGTAAGGCGCGCTGGCATTATGCCAAGCGCTACTGGTATGCACCTGACCGCGCCCTTGATGGTATCTTCGCCGGCAATCGCCGTTTCCATCGCTACCGGAAGCGCATCCAGTGGTGCTTGCAGCAGCTCGGCTTCGATCTGAAAAAAATTGAGATTGTCCCGGTAGAGCATCACTTGGCGCACGCATCCAGCGCCTATCACTGCTCGGGTTTCACCGAGAAGACCGCGATCATGGGCATCGACGGCAAGGGCGAGTACGCTACCACCTTCTTCGGCTACGGCGAGAACGGCAGCATCCACAAGATCAAGGAGTTCTACGATCCCGATTCGTTGGGCGGCCTTTATGGCGCCATTACCGAATATCTCGGCTTCGAGATGCTCGATGGCGAATACAAGGTCATGGGCATGGCACCCTATGGCGACGCGGCGAAATACGATTTCTCGCGCCTCGCCAGGTTTGAGAACGGCGAGCTTGTCATCAATACCGACTACGCCAACGTCATCGGTTTCCGTCGTTACAAGGAGAAGGGCCAAGGCTATTACTTCTCGCCCAAGCTGATCGAATGGCTGGGTCCCAAGCGTGAGGGCGACATCGCCGACGATCCCTACATCCACTACGCGGCGAGCATGCAGAAGCTGTTCGAGGATCTCGCGCTACAGATGATGGACTACTACCTCGGCGACATCCTGCGCGAAACCGGCAAGCTGGCCTTCGCCGGCGGCGGCGCGCTCAACGTCAAGCTCAACCAGAAGATCATCGCTCGCCCGGAAGTGAAGGAATTGTTCGTGCAGCCGGCTTCGGGCGATGCCGGGACCGCGATCGGCGCCGCTGGCTACCTGGCGGTACAGCGCGGCATACCGGTCGAGAAGATGGAACACGTTTACCTTGGTCCGCAGTACACCAATGAAGAAGTCATTGCCGCTTGTGCCAGGCATCCGTCGCAGCCCAAGTGGCAGAAGATCGACGACGTGCCGGCCGCGATCGCCAAAATTCTCGCCGATGGCCAGCCCGTCGCCTGGTTCCAGGGTCGCATGGAATTCGGACCGCGCGCGCTTGGCGGCCGCTCCATCCTCGGTTGCCCCAGCGCCCCCGGCGTCGCAGACCGCATCAACGAACAGATCAAGTTCCGCGAGCGCTGGCGTCCATTCTGCCCCAGCATGCTGGATACCGTAGGGGCCCAGATGCTGCAAACCGACCATCCGGCGCCGTTCATGACCTTCACCTTCGAAGTGGCCGAAGAGTGGAAGACGCGCGTGCCGGAAGTGGTGCACGAGGACGGTACGGCGCGGGCGCAAGTGTTGAAGCGCGAGTACAACCCGCGCTACTACGACCTCATGACCGAGCTGGAAAAACTGACCGGCAATGGCGTCGCGCTCAACACTTCGCTCAATCGTCGCGGTGAACCGATGATCTGCTCGCCGACAGACGCCCTCAACATGTTTTTCGGTTCGGATTTGCAGTACCTGATCATGGA
>CBILOJ010000134.1:0-5713 GCA_966238525.1 uncultured Methylophilaceae bacterium
TGTTGCGCAGCACGGTGGAATCGGTCAGGTCGCGCTGCCAGCGCGAGATCGGCAGTTTCTCGGCCAGGTGGCGCAGCACGGCGTTGGCCAGTCCAAGATTGCCTTCGGAATTCTCGAAATCGATCGGGTTGACCTTGTGCGGCATGGTCGAGGAGCCGACTTCGCCTTCCTTGAGTTTCTGCTTGAAATAACCGAGCGAGATGTAGCTCCAGGCATCGCGATCGAGGTCGATCAGCACGGTATTGATGCGCGCCAGGGCATCGTAGAGTTCGGCCATGTAATCGTGCGGCTCGATCTGGATGGTGTAGGGGTTGTAGACCAGGCCCAGGCCCTCGACGAAGCGCTGAGCGAAGCCTTCCCAGTCGAACTCGGGATAGGCGGACAGATGCGCGTTGAAATTACCGACGGCGCCGTTGATCTTGCCGAGGATTTCCACTTCGGCCACCTGTTTGCGGCCGCGGCGCAGGCGATGGACGACATTGGCGATTTCCTTGCCCAACGTGGTCGGCGATGCCGGCTGGCCGTGCGTGTGCGACAGCATGGGCATATCGGCGAGCTGGTGCGCGAGCTCGGCCAGACGTGTGATAAGTTTGTCCAGTGTCGGCAGCATGACCTGGTCGCGCGCCGCCTTGAGCATGAGTGCATGCGACAGGTTGTTGATGTCTTCCGAAGTACAGGCAAAATGGATGAATTCGCCGACGGCACGGATTTCAGGATTGCTGTCGAAGCGTTCCTTGAGCCAGTACTCGAGCGCTTTCACGTCGTGATTGGTACGCACTTCGATCGCCTTCACCTGCGCGGCTTCCGCTTCACCAAAGCCGGCAATGGCGGCATCGAGCTCGGTTAGGGTGCTGGCGCTGAACGGCGCGATTTCCGCCAGTGCGGGCTCGGCGGCCAGTGCCTTGAGCCATTCCACCTCGACCAGCATGCGGTGCCGGATCAGGGCGAATTCACTGAAATGCGGGCGCAGCGGATCGAGTTTGGCCTGATAGCGGCCGTCGAGCGGGGAAAGCGCGTTGAGTGGGGAGAGCTCCATCTATGAACCTTTGCGAACAGTAATGCCAAAAGCGCAATTTTACCCTACCTCGCATGCGCCGGCATTTTTCTGTGCTTATGCGTGGACAAGCGCGCTTTACTTAGACCAGGCGCTGTGTATAGTGATTATTCCTCGCAATCAACTGTTTACCGCCCATGGCCGCACTTAAAAACTTCGTGCTTCTCGCCTGCCTGCTGGCCTCTGTGCAGCAGGCGATAGCGGCGGAAACTGTGGGATCACCCGACCCCTCCGACGTGCTCGACCGCATGCACGCGATGGATAGCGATGGCGATGGCATGGCCAGCGTCAGCGAGATACGCGCCTTTCTCCAGGCGCAGCCCGGTGAGCGCTATAAAACGGCCGTGCTCGATGATTGGGAAGCCACGGCAATGGGCAGGCGCTGCAGCAGTCCGTTTGGTGGGTTTGCCGTGAGTACCAGCCCATGAGTCTTATATAAGATATATGTCTTGCCATTCCACCGGCATGGCGCACGCGGTATAATCACGTTTTGGCTTAACTCTCTGAAGAACTCCTATGCTGACCGCTTACCGTGAACATGTAGCCGAACGCGACCAAGTCGGCTTGCCGCCATTGCCGCTCGATGCCGAACAGACCGCTGCGCTGGTCGAACTCCTGAAAAATCCGCCCGCCGGCGAATCCGAGACGCTGCTCGATTTGCTGGAAAATCGCGTGCCGGCTGGCGTCGATCAGGCTGCTTACGTCAAGGCCGCCTTTCTTGCCGACATCGCCCAAGGCAATGCCCAATCGCCGCTGTTGAATCCGGAATCCGCGGTCCGCATCCTTGGCACCATGCTCGGTGGCTACAATGTACAGGCGCTGGTCGATCTGCTCGACGGGCCGTTGGCGGACGAGGCGGTGAAGGCGCTGTCGCATACCATCTTGATGTTCGATGCTTTCCATGACGTGGCCGAGAAGATGCAGGCCGGCAACGCGCAGGCGAAAAAGCTGATCGAATCCTGGGCGGCGGGCGAGTGGTTCACCAATCGGCCTGCGGTGCCCGAGGAAATCCGCGCCATCGTATTCAAGGTGGCCGGCGAGACCAATACCGACGACCTGTCGCCGGCGCAGGAAGCCTGGTCGCGGCCGGATATCCCGCTGCATGCCAAGGCCATGCTGGTGAACAAGATGCCCGATGCGCTCTACACCATCGCCAGCCTCAAGGATCGCGGCCTGCCGCTGGCCTACGTCGGCGACGTCGTCGGCACCGGCTCCTCGCGCAAGTCGGCCATCAATTCGGTGCAATGGCATATGGGCCAGGATATTTCGCATATCCCGAACAAGCGCAGCGGCGGCATCGTCCTCGGCGGCAAGATCGCGCCGATCTTCTTCAATACCGCCGAAGATTCGGGCGCGTTGCCGATCGAATGCGACGTTGACGGCATGAATACCGGCGACGAGATCGTCATCCGGCCCTACGATGGCAAGGTATTCGACAGCAAGGGCCAGCTGCTGACCGAATTCACGCTGAAGCCATTGACGCTGGTCGACGAAGTGCGCGCCGGCGGCCGTATCCCGCTCATCGTCGGTCGCGGCCTCACCACCAAGGCGCGCGAGCTGCTCGGCCTGCCGCCTTCCGATCTGTTCATCAAGCCGCTGCCGCCGCGCGAAACCGACAAGGGATACACGCTGGCGCAGAAGATGGTGGGCCGCGCCTGTGGCGTCGCCGGCGTGCGTCCCGGTACTTATTGCGAACCCAAAATCACGACGGTCGGTTCGCAGGACACCACGGGCGCCATGACGCGCGACGAACTCAAGGAACTGGCTTGCCTCGGCTTCAGCGCCGACCTCGTCATGCAGAGCTTCTGCCATACCGCGGCGTACCCCAAGCCGGTCGACATCAAGCTGCAGCACGAGCTGCCGGAATTCATGTCGAGCCGCGGCGGCGTCACCTTGCGCCCCGGCGACGGCATCATCCACTCCTGGCTCAATCGCATGCTGTTGCCCGACACGGTCGGCACCGGCGGCGATTCGCACACGCGCTTCCCGATCGGCATCTCGTTCCCGGCCGGTTCCGGTCTCGTCGCCTTTGCCGCCGCCATGGGCGCCATGCCGCTCGACATGCCGGAATCGGTGCTGGTGCGTTTCAAGGGCGAGATGCAGCCCGGCATCACGCTGCGAGACCTGGTCAACGCCATTCCCTATGCGGCGATTCAGGCTGGCGAACTGACCGTCGGCAAGCAGGGCAAGAAGAACGTGTTCAATGGCCGCATCCTGGAAATCGAAGGCTTGCCCGACCTCAAGGTGGAACAGGCCTTTGAATTCGCCGATGCCTCAGCCGAACGCTCGGCTAATGGCTGTACCGTGCGTCTCGACCGGGCACCGGTGATCGAGTATCTGCGCTCCAACATCGCACTGCTCGAAAACATGATAGACAACGGCTACGAGGATGCGCGCACCTTGCGTCGCCGCATTGAGGCTATGCAGGCCTGGCTGGATCAGCCGGAACTCATGGAGCCCGATGCGGACGCCGAATACGCCTACGTGCTCGAGATCGATCTTAACGAGATCAAGGAACCGCTGGTGGCCTGCCCCAACGACCCCGACGACATCAAGCCGCTATCGGCCGTGGTCGGCGACAAGGTCGATGAAGTCTTCATCGGCAGCTGCATGACCAACATCGGCCATTACCGTGCCGCGGCGCGCATGCTGGACGACGCCGGCATCATTCCGACCCGGCTGTGGGTGGCACCGCCGACGCGCATGGACGAGGAGCAGTTGCGCGAGGAGGGCGTCTACTCGATATTCGGTCGCGCCGGCGCACGTACCGAAGTGCCGGGCTGTAGCTTATGCATGGGCAACCAGGCTCGCGTCGCCAACGGTGCTACGGTGTTCTCGACCAGCACGCGCAACTTCGACAATCGCATGGGCAAGGACGCACGCGTCTATTTGGGTTCGGCGGAGCTGGCGGCGGTCTGCTCCATTTTGGGACGCATTCCTGATATGCAGGAATATCTGGACGTCGTGGGCGACAAGCTCAGCAAGAACTCGAGCGAGATCTACAAATATCTCAATTTCGACCAGATGAGTGCCTACGCCGGCAAGAAGGTGATCCCGATTGCGGAGGCAACGGTCTGACAAGTCGCTGCACGCATGAAAAAGGCCGCGCAAGCGGCCTTTTTCATGGCTGTCGCCAGCGTCAGTGTTTGCCGTCGTAATGCGACATGATGCGGTCGATCCAGGCAATGGAGACAGCCGAGATCACGAACGCCATGTGGATCACGGTCTGCCACAGCAAGGTCTTGTCATCGAGATTGGGCGCGTTGATGAAGGTCTTCAGCAGGTGGATCGACGAGATGCCGATGATGGCGGTTGCCAGCTTGACCTTGAGCAGGTTGGCGTTGACGTGCGACAGCCAGTCCGGTTCGTCCGGGTGGCCCTTGAGATTGAGCCGCGACACGAAGGTTTCATAACCGCCGACGATGACCATGATCAGCAGGTTGGAGATCATGACGACGTCGATCAGGCCGAGCACGATCAGCATGATGTCGGCTTCGCCCAGATGCGGCACCTTCGCCACCAAATGGCTTAGCTCCACCATGAAATGAAAAACGTAGACGGCTTGCGCCACGATCAGTCCGAGATAAAGCGGCAACTGCAGCCAGCGGCTGCCGAACAATATGGTGCTCATGGGGCGCAAAGCAGCCCGGGTAGTGCTTGATTCCATCATTATTTCCTTGCTTGAACGAAAAACGGGATGAAGAACGGACGGATGCCGTTCAGGGAATTTGGCTGTCCAGCGTATAGCGGGCGCTGTCATCCTGCGCCAGGGCGCGGACAAGGTAAGGCATGGTTTCCGTCAGCATGCCGGCCAATGTCCAGGGCGGGTTGATGACCAGCAGGCCGCTGCCATGCATGCCGAAGCCATCCGGCGCCGGCGCATGCACGCTGAGCGTGACATTGAGCCAGCTTGGCGGCTGCAATTTTGCGATCTGGTTCAACATGTTTAAGGTTTCCGGGCGCTGCAGCAGGGGATACCAGATTATATAAGTTCCGGTGGCAAATCGCTGCAGGCTTTCCTTGATTGCGGTGACGACGCGCTTGTAGTCCTGCTTTTGCTCATAGGGCGGATCGATCAGCACGATGGCGCGGCGCGGTGTCGGTGGCAGCAAACCCTTGAGGCCGATGAAGCCGTCCGTGGCATGCACGGCTGCCTTGCGGCTGGCCGGCAGATGCGCAGCGGCCTTGAGGGTTTGCTGCAGCAGGCGGTAATCGTTGGGGTGGAGTTCGAACAGATGCAGCCTGTCCTGGCTGCGCAGCTGCTGCAGCGCCAAGGCGGGCGAGCCCGGATAATGCTTCAATGCCTGCGCATTGAGCTTTTTTACCAGCGCCACGTAGTCGGCCAGTGCCGGCGGCAGTTGCGGAATGTCCCACAGCCGCGCGATGCCGTCGGCGAACTCGGCGTTCTTCATGGCGTAGCCCTGGTCCAGCGTATATTTGCCGGCACCGGCGTGGGTATCGATGTACCAGAGCGGTTTGTCTTTCTTGGCAGCGTATTGCAGCACGTGCGTCAGCACGAGGTGCTTGAGCGCGTCGGCATGATTACCGGCATGGAAGGCGTGGCGATAGCTGAGCATGAGCGCGCGGGGAGAAGGCTGAAAGATTAAAGCGCGATTATCAGCTATTCAGCCGCTCATGCACAGCGCAACGGGACGAAAT
>CBILOJ010000135.1:0-5702 GCA_966238525.1 uncultured Methylophilaceae bacterium
GGCAAGGCAGGCAGTCCAGGCCGCGGGCTATAGCGCCGAGATCATCGAGACCGAGCAGGGCGTCGCGCCGAAACCATCAGCGCGGGAAGGCGTGTACGTCGCTATTGCCGCGGTGCTGTCGGCCCCGCTCGTCCTGCCCATGCTGGCAATGCTGGCCGGCCGTGACTGGGCGTTGCCGGGCTGGCTGCAACTGGCGCTGGCAACGCCGGTGCAGTTCTGGCTCGGCGCGCGCTTCTATCGTGCCGGCTGGAAGGCGGCCATCCACGGCGCCGGCAACATGGATCTGCTGGTGGCCATCGGTACCTCTGCCGCTTATGCTTTGTCCTTGTACCAGTTGCTGGCGCATGGCTTCGGCCAGGGCAACGTCCATCTCTATTTCGAAGCATCGGCGGTCGTCATCACGCTGGTGCTGCTGGGCAAATGGCTGGAAGGCCGCGCCAAACGTCAAACCACGGCGGCCATCCGCGCGCTGCAGGCATTGCGGCCCGATACCGCGCGCGTGCTGCGTGACGGTAATGAGCTGGTAGTGCCGCTGGCCATGGTCGATATCGGCGACCTCATCATTACGCGGCCGGGCGAACGCATTGCGGTCGACGGCGTCGTTCGGCAGGGCAGGAGCCATGTCGACGAAGCGCTGCTGACAGGAGAAAGCCAGCCGGCCAGCAAGACCGTCGGCGATCGCGTTACGGGCGGCGCCATCAATTTCGACGGTTTGCTGCAGGTGGAAACGCTGGCCGTAGGTGCCGACACCATGCTGTCGCGCATCATCCGTCTGGTGGAGGATGCACAGGCGGTCAAGCCCGCTATCCAGCGCCTGGTCGATCAGGTCAGCGCCGTTTTCGTCCCGGTGGTGCTGGTGATTGCGCTGGCGACGCTGATCGGCTGGGGTGTCACGACGGCCGACTGGCAATTGGCGATTCTCAACGCCGTGGCGGTATTGGTCATCGCCTGCCCGTGCGCGCTCGGTCTCGCCACGCCGGCCGCCATCATGGTGGGCACCGGTTTGGCGGCACGTCACGGCATCCTGATTCGCGACGCCGATGCGCTGGAACTCGCGCATCGTGTCGACTACGTGGTGTTCGACAAGACCGGCACGCTGACTGTCGGCAAGCCTGCCTTGACCGATCTGCAGGGCGTGAGCATCACCAAGGAGGCTTTGATTGGACTGGCTGCGGCTGTCGAGCATGGCAGCCGTCATCCCTTGGCGGCGGCGGTGATGGACTACGCCGCCGTGCACGCCTTGCCTTGGGCGCCTGCAGTTGACACCAGGGAACTTGCCGGCAATGGCATGCAGGCTCGCGTCGACGGCCGGGTGCTATATCTGGGCAACGAACGCTGGATGCATGAGCTCGGACTCGCGTCTGCGCTGGCAGCGGTGCCACAGGCGGCGCAATGGCGCGGCCAGGGCAAGACCGTGTCGTGGCTGGCGGAGGAGACGCAGGGCGAAAAACGCCTGCTCGGCGCGCTCGCCTTTGGCGACGCCATCAAGCCGGAATCCGGACCGGCAATGGCGCGACTGCATGCGCTGGGTCTGCAAACCCTGCTGCTGACCGGCGACCATGCGGCGAGTGCGCAACATGTAGCCGATAGTCTCGGTATCGACGAGGTGCTTGCCGGCCAGCGGCCGCAGGACAAGGCGCAGGCGATCGCCGCGCTGCGGCAGCAAGGCCATGTGGTCGCCATGGTCGGCGACGGCATCAACGATGCGCCGGCATTAGCTACGGCCGATGTCAGTTTCGCCATGTCCACCGGCACCGACGTTGCCATGCACACGGCGGCGGTGACGCTGATGCGGGCCGATCCACGGCTCGTGGCCGATACCATCGATATTTCGCGCCGCAGCTACCGCAAGATCCGCCAGAATCTGTTCTGGGCCTTCATTTACAACCTGATCGGTATCCCGCTGGCCGCTTTCGGCTGGCTGAGCCCGATAGTGGCCGGCGCGGCGATGGCATTGAGCTCGGTCAGCGTCATCACCAATGCGTTGTTGCTGAAGCGATGGCGCGCCGCCAGCGGAACGGAGGTGAAATGAGCGAGAAACTGCGGAATATCGGCGAAGCGGCGCTGGTCACCGGCGTCTCGGCGAAAATGATTCGGCATTATGAGGCCGCGGGGCTGATTCCGGCAGCTGGCAGGAGCGCCTCCGGCTACCGGCTCTATGGCGAACAGGATTTGCACCGCTTGCGGTTCGTCCGGCATGCGCGCGATCTCGGCTTTTCCAGTCGGCAGATTGCAGAGCTGCTGGGCCTGTGGCAGGACAAAAACCGGCCGAGCAGCAAGGTCAAGCAGGTGGCCGAACAGCATATCGACGTACTGGAGCGCAAAATCCGTGCGATGCATGCGATGAAGGCGCAGTTGCAACAGCTGGCCGAGGCCTGCCACGGCGACAAGTTGCCCGATTGTCCCATTCTGGACCGGCTTGCTTCAAATTGACGCGCTATTCGGCCATTCTTGGAACAGTGTATGGTGGAACGCCTAATGTTTTGATTTCATGCAGCGTCACCACTCAAGCTCCTACCAGCGGAAAATGGAAAGACATGAAACAAAAGACATACTGGGGCGCAGTTAGATGAAGCAACTCATGGCGATCGTGTTTATGCTGACGGGAACAAGCATGGCTAATTGGGCTTATGCCGATGCGTTATGGCTTTGCCGCGACTTGCCGCCTAGCGCGCTGGTGGCTCAGGCGGCTGCGGTGCGCAGCCATGTTTATGGCATTGATGGCGGCCTTGCTTTACTCCAGGCCGGGCCGCGCCCGGCAACGTCCCGGGACTGCGACTCAAAACCGTTGCCGGACGAGGCAAAACCGCTGTGGGTGGGCTTTCTGCCGCAAGGATCGCAGCCAGCGCGCCAGGTGACCCTGCAGGGCAATGATCGCGGGCAAGGTTTCATGGTCAGCGAAGTTTCAGTCGAGACTACCGGAAGCGAATCGCCGCCTACTGCTGCCCGCGTCATGCCTGATGGCACAACTGATTCCAGGCACGCAGCCGCGCCTGCGCGCGCGGCCTGGTTCTGGTCGCCTGCCGCCTGGCTGGATACGCCGGAAATGATATTCCAGCAGGCCGCCGCTCACAGGCTGGGCCGTGTCTACATTACCGTGATGTTGCGCGACGGCGCCGTCGCCCATGCCGAAGCTTTGGGTGACTTCATTGTCGCCGCTCGCGCGCATGGCCTGGCGGTCTGGGCGGTGCTCGGCGATCCGGCAGCGGTACTTCCCGAGCAGCAACTCGTGCTGGCAGGACTTGCGGCCAGCCTCGCCGAGTATAACCGCGCTGCCGAGGCCGGCCGGCAGCTCGAAGGCCTGCAGCTCGACGTGGAGCCCTACCTGTTGCCCGGCTACCAGCTGCAGCCTGCGGCGTGGCAGCAGCGCTATGTCGAAACCGTGCAGCGGGTACATATGGCGGCACCCGACCTGCCGCTCGATCTCGCCATGCCTTATTGGTGGGGCGATCCGCAACACGGCGGCAGCGACTTGTTCGATCGTCTGCAACCTTCAATACAGAGCATCACGGTCATGGATTATCGGACCGATTTCGATGACATCGTGCGTTTCGCGCAGCCTTTCCTCGATTGGGGAGAACGAGCAGGGCGACGCATCGCGATTGCCGTCGAGCGCATGCCGATCGATGACGAAGAGCGTCGTGTCTATATGCCCGACAATCAGGGCGAGCTCTGGCAGACGCAGCTCGCCGGCCATACCGTGCTGGTACTGTTCGATCGCCCGGTCGTAGTTGCCGATGGTCATGTTTTCCGGTTCTCGCGCAGCGCCAGGTTCCGTGGACATACCGTCAGCTTCAGCGGCCATGCCGATCGGCTTTCCACCTTGCTGCCCAAGCTGGAGCAGGTCTTCGCGCACTGGCCCAGTTTTGCCGGCATGGCTTTGCATGGGTTGTGAGACGGTTGGCATGCCGGTAGGGAACAGTCTGGGATTCGAGGAGAGGCGGATATGCGCTATCTGATCATCAAGTACCTGGTCACGGCCGGCGTCGTGGTGCTGGTGTCCGAACTGGCGAAGCGCAGCGACCGTATCGGTGCCCTGGTGGCCAGCTTGCCGCTGGTGACGCTGCTGACGCTGATCTGGCTTCATCTGGAGCGCCAGCCCACGGATAAGCTCGCTAATCACGCCTACTATACTTTCTGGTACGTGATCCCGACCTTGCCCATGTTCCTGCTGTTCCCTTATTTGCTGATGCGAATGAACTTCTGGCTGGCACTGGCTATCTGTGTCGTTTTCACTGTCCTGTTGTTCGCGCTTTACGCATTTGCGCTCAGGCGCTTCGGTGTCGATCTGTTGTAAGACGCGTCCGACGCAATTAAGCGCAAGACGACAGGACGGCTGGTGTAGAATGCGCGCTTCATGGAAATCCCTAAACTAATCAATAGCTACCGCCCATATTGGGCCAAGCGCTTCGGCACCGCACCGGTGCTGCCGATGAGCCGCGCCGAAATGGACGCGCTGGGCTGGGACAGCTGCGACATCATCCTCGTCACCGGCGACGCCTACATCGACCACCCGAGTTTCGGCATGGCGCTGGTCGGACGGCTGCTCGAGGCACAAGGCTTCCGCGTCGGCATTATTGCGCAGCCTGACTGGCAGTCGGCCGAAGCATTCAAGGCGCTGGGCAAGCCCAACCTGTATTTCGGCGTCACCGCCGGCAACATGGATTCGCTGGTCAATCGCTACACCGCCGACCGCAAGATCCGTTCCGACGACGCCTACACGCCGAATGCCGAAGGCGGCAAACGGCCCGATCGCGCCGTGCTCGTCTATTCCCAACGCTGCCGCGAAGCCTTTTCCGACGTGCCGCTGGTGATCGGCAGCATCGAGGCTTCGTTGCGCCGCATCGCGCACTACGATTACTGGTCGGACAAGGTGCGGCGTTCGGTGCTGATCGATTCCAAGGCCGACATCCTGCTCTACGGCAATGCCGAACGCGCGCTGGTCGAGCTGTCGCATCGTATCGCCAGGGGCGAAAAAGTCGGCGACATCACCGATATCCGCGGTACCGCTTATCTGCGCAAGACGCTGCCCGAGGGCTGGTCCGAAGTGGCTTCCACCAGGCTCGATCGCCCCGGCAAGATAGATGCGCCCATCGATCCCTACGCGATGGAGCCGGCCATGGACAAGACCGGCCAATCCTGCGCCAGCACTTCGGCCCAGGCCGCGGCGGCCGAAACCGGTACCAATGTCATCCAGATCGTGCGCAAGGAAAAGGCGGACCGCAGCCGGCAGGTAGTGCGTCTGCCGGCGTATGAGGAAGTCGCTGCCGATCCCGTGCTCTATGCCCATGCCTCGCGCGTGCTGCATCTCGAAGCCAACCCCGGCAACGCGCGTGCGCTGGTGCAACGCCACGGCGATCGCGAGGTCTGGCTCAACCCGCCGCCGATTCCGCTCACCACCAAAGAGATGGATTACGTCTACGACTTGCCGTACGCGCGCAAGCCGCATCCGGCCTATAACGACGCCAAGATTCCGGCCTGGGAGATGATTCGCTTCTCGGTCAACATCATGCGCGGCTGTTTCGGCGGCTGCACCTTCTGCTCGATCACCGAGCACGAGGGCCGCATCATCCAGAGCCGCTCGGAAGAATCCATCCTCAAGGAAGTGGAAGAAATCCGCGACAAGGTCGAAGGTTTCACCGGCGTGATTTCCGATCTTGGCGGGCCGACCGCCAATATGTACCGCATGGCCTGCAAGAGCG
>CBILOJ010000136.1:0-5584 GCA_966238525.1 uncultured Methylophilaceae bacterium
CGACCGTGAAGCCGGCTTGCGTGCCGGTGCCGATGTTTACATGGTCAAGCCGTTCAGCCCGATCAAGCTGGTCGACGTCGTGGATCATCTGCTCAAAAGCGCAAAGGCCGCGACTGCTTCACAGGCTTGATGTCCCTCGGCACACAAAGCCGAGATCCCGCATCCCAATTTTCACCTTCATCATGTTCGACGTTGGGTCGAGCACAGCATGACTATCCGAATTCGAAGATAATGGCCGCAGTATGGCATTCAATGATTTCAATGCAGGTCCCGCATTTCATCCCTGCGCGCCCGCCGCATGGCCCGACGAAACGCGCTTACTGGGTGCTTTGTGCTTCGATGATGTGCCGCTAGCCGCAGGGCTGGCAGGCGTTCCCATTGCCATGGATGTGCTGGCAGGCGACGAAACTTGTGAAACCTGGCTCGGTCGCGGCACTATCACCGCAGGCAGCCATGGCAATCTGCATTACCGTCATGACGAGGAATGGCTGTTCGGCGCCATTACGCTCGATGAATCAAGCTGTGCAGCTGCTGGCTCTGGCACGCCGCTGCAATGCGTCGCCGAATCGGCCTATCGGCAAATCTTCGCTGTGCAGGATGCGCTGGATTATCCCTGCACCCATCGCTTCTGGAACTATATGGCGGGCATCAACGACTTCAGTCACGATCTCGAGCGCTATCGGCAGTTCAATATCGGTCGCCAGCAGGCTTTCCTCGCCTGCGAGCGCCAGGTCGCCGGGCAATTGCCGGCCGCTTGCGCGTTGGGCTATACCCAGGGGCCGTTGACGGTGGCGTTCCTCGCCGGGCGTACGCCGTCCATCGCGCTGGAAAATCCGCGTCAGCTCAGTGCTTATCGTTACCCGGCACAATATGGACCGCGCAGCCCGACTTTTGCCCGCGCCAGCTTGCTGCAGCGCTCCGGTGCACACCTGCTGCTGATCTCGGGGACGGCCAGTATCGTCGGCCATGCAACACTGCATCAGGGCGATGCTGCGGCGCAAGCGCGGGAATCATGGGCCAATGTCGCGGCCGTGGTCGAAGCGGCCAACCATCGCCTGCAGCGGGCCGCCTTCGACATGGCGCACGGGCATTACCGCGTCTATGTCAGGCATGCGGCGCAGCTGCCGCAGATACGGCAGGCGCTGCAAGGCGTTGGCATGCCGGCCAACGCCTTGTATGTGGCCGCCGATATCTGCCGCGCCGATTTGCTGATCGAAATCGAAGCTACCATTACCGAGCGTGATTCGACAGCTGCAGAAAGCTCACGGTAATGAATGTCAGTTGTCCATCATCGGCGCCGCAACGCGCCGTCGTGCCGATATTTTCGGCTACGCATCTCGTGCTGATCCCGAGTTACAACCCAGGTCCCAAGGTCTATGAAACGGTGGCCGCCGCACGCCGTTACTGGCATCCGGTCTGGGTGGTGGTGGACGGCAGCAGCGACGGCACGGCTCAAGGTTTGCAAGCCTTGGCCGCCAGCGATGCCGGCTTGCGCGTCATCGTGCTGCCGCAGAACCGCGGCAAGGGCGCGGCCGTATTGCACGGCGCCACGCTGGCGGCAGCGGCAGGCTATACCCACATCCTGACCATGGATTCCGACGGCCAGCATCCGGCCGACCTCATCCCCGAATTCATGGCAACGTCGCAAGCGTCGCCGCAGGCCATGGTGCTCGGCAATCCGGTCTTCGATGCCAGCGCGCCCAGCATACGCGTCAAGGGCCGGCGCATTTCCAACTGGTGGGCCAATGTCGAAACACTGGGTGTAGGACTAGGCGACTCGCTATTTGGATTTCGCGTCTATCCGATTGCGCCGTTACGGCGTGTCATGGGCCGCAGGCAATGGAAGATGCGCCGCTTCGATTTCGATCCGGAAGTGGCAATACGCTTGAGCTGGTTCGGCGTGCCGGCAATCAACCTGCCGGCGCCGGTGCGCTATTTCAGCAGCGAGGAGGGCGGCGTTTCGCATTTCAACTACTGGCGCGACAACGTGCTGCTGACCTCCATGCACATCCGCCTGGTATTCGGTTGCATCGGCCGTCTGCCCAGGCTGATCGCGCGCCGCTTGCGCCGCAGCAGTTAGAGCATGCCGCCGTTGATCGAGATGATCTGGCCGGTGATGTAGGCGGCCTGTTCGGATGTGAGAAAGCCGACGAGATCGGCGACTTCGGCCGGCATGCCGGCGCGCTTCATCGGTACCAGGCGGGCGATGGCCTCTGCATCGAAAGCGCTTTCGCTCATGCTGGTATCGATGATGCCGGGTGCGACGGCATTGACCGTGATACCGCGGCTCGCGACTTCCTGCGCCAGGGATTTGGTGGCCGAGTTGAGCGCGCCTTTGGCTGCGGCATAGTTGGTCTGGCCGCGGTTGCCGGCAATGCCGGCGATCGACGAAATATTGACGATGCGCCCCCAGCGGCTGCGGATCATCGGCATCATGAGCGGTTGCGTCACATTGAAGAAACCATGCACGGAAACGTCGATGACGCGCTGCCACTGTTCGGCGCGCATGCCGGGGAATACGGCATCGTCATGGATGCCGGCATTGTTGACGACGATCTGCACCGGCGCGTGTTCCACCAGCGCCGCCAGTGCGATTTCCGCCGCTGCGCGATCGGTTACATCAAAGGCGATAGTTTCGGCGCGGCCGCCCGCGGCATGAATGTCCTGCACCAGCGCTTGCGCCGCGGCGAGCCCGCGGTTGGCGTGGACGTAGACATGGCAACCGTCCGCAGCCAGCCGGCGGCAGATCGCCGCGCCTATGCCGCCGCTACCGCCGGTGACCAAAGCTCTTTTTCCCGCAAGTCCGCCCGAATTCATCACTTCTCCCCGGTTACCAGCGCTGACGCGTCGAGCACGACAGCCGCGCGTCCCTGCAGCAGCAAACGATCCTGCGCACGGATGCTGAAGGCGTAAAGCACATTGTTCGCCTGGTTCATGATGCAGTCCGCCTCGACGATGAGATCGGCAGCAATGTCGTCCAGCCGCGTGACATGCAGTTCCACGCCGCGCGCACTGACCAGATAGCCGGCGCGCGGTGCGGCATCGGCGCTGGCCAGCAGCGCGCCATGTACGGCCATCGCCTGTGCCGCGTACTCGATGCCGCAGGCGGCGCCGAGACGGCCATGCGTGCGCAATGGATGGTCGGGCGCACGATGGCTGCTGGCACGGCAGGCGATGCGCGTCTCGTCCCAGGACACCACTTCGTCCAGCAAGCACATCGGCCCCTGATGCGGGATATGCGCAGCAATCCAGGCCTGGTTCAGCACACGGTCTAGCACGGCGTGACCTCGAGTGCGATGTGCAGGCCGTCGAGATAATCGAGGACGACTTGCGCGGGCTGGCCGAGTGCCAGCGCATGCAGCAGCGGCAGGCCGCGCCCTGCCGGACTGGCGCTACGCAGCTTCTCCAGTACCGGATCGTCCAGCGTTGTGGCCGGCTCATGGCCCAGGCGTGCGCTGATGCTGGCGAGTGGCTGCACATCAGGCTGCGGCGCCAGCACCAGGGCAATGCCGAAATTGTCGGGGATAGGCCGTACGCTGTGCACAGGCTCGGGATAAGGGGTGTCGCTCACCATGAGGATGCAGCGTGTGCCGTCCACCGCAACCTGTGCCAAGGCTTCGAGCAAGCCGGCGCCGAAGGTGGCGTCATGCGCGCAAAGCACGGAGGCAGGCGCCATGGCAGCCATGGCGATGCTCCAGTAGCCGGCGGCGGCGTTGTGCACCGAATTATGGAAGCGCGTCGGCGAGATTTGCCGGTCGGCCGAGGCCAGTTGCTCGCACAGTATGTGGCAGTTGAGGCCGTCGCCATTGGAGAACGCGAAGACGCTCGGGATTTCGGCGGCGTTCTGTGCCGCTGCCATCAGCGCTTCTGCCGAGGTTGCCAGCGTCAGCTTGACGATATCGCTGGCGCGGCGGCGCTCGGCCGCGGGCAATTGTTCCGGCGCTGGAATCTGCGTTTTCTGCGGCATGTAGCTGCGTTCGCCGGCGAGGATGGCACGCACGACCGGCCAGCCGGCCATGCCGGGGCCGAGGATACCGATGCCTTCGATATAAGCCGTCAATGGCTGATCTTGTCTCATGCCGGCCTCCGTCCGAAAACGAGGCTGCAGTTGGTGCCGCCGAAACCGAAGGAATTACTGAGGGCATAAGTGGCCTGCTGCTCGACGTTGTCGAGCAGATAATTCAAACCCAGCGCCGGGTCGGGCTCGGCCGTGTTGAGTCCGCCCGGCAGGAAGCCGTGCTGCAGCGCCAGTGCACATACCACAGCTTCGATGCCGCCCGCGGCGCCCAATGTATGGCCGGTGGCGCCCTTGCTCGAGCTGCACGGCGTGTGGGTGCCGAACAGGGCGGCTACCGCCTTGGCTTCGGCGGCATCGTTGCTGGGCGTAGCGGTACCATGCAGATTGATATAACCGATATTGGCCGCTTGCAGCCCGGCGGTCTGCAAGGCCTGCTCCATGGCGATACGTGCCCCCAGGCCTTCTGGATGTGGCGAGGACATGTGATAAGCGTCGCTCGATTCACCTATGCCGAGCAGCAGTATCGTGTCGTCGGGCATCTCTGCGCTCGGCCATTCAAGCAGGCCGAACATCGCCGCCTCGCCGATCGAGATACCGTCGCGCTGGCGGTCGAACGGCCGGCATGGCTGCGGCGACAGCAGGCCCAGCGAATTGAAGCCGTACAGCGTGGTCATGCACAGCGTGTCGACGCCGCCGACGATAGCGGCATCGATAAGGCCGGCTGCCATCATGCGTCGTGCCGAGGCGAATACCTTGGCGCTCGAGGAGCAGGCCGACGACACGGCCACTGCCGGGCCTTGCAGATTGAAATAGCACCGTGTGAAGTCGGCCGCCGAAAACGTGTTTTGCGTCTTGCCGTAAACGAAATCCGGCGGCAGTGCGCCGGTTTCGGCATCGCGGCGACGGAAGGCCAGTTCGGTCTGCAGGATGCCCGAGGTGCTGGTGCCGATGAAGACGCCGATGCGCTCGCGGCCATAGCGGCCGATGGCGGCTTGCACCGCCTCGGTGAAGCCGTCCTGTTCCAATCCGAGCTGCGCCAGGCGATTATTGCGGCAGTCGAATTCAGCAAGGTCTGGCCGCAACTGCACGTCGTCCACGCCAGCGACTTCGCCGGTGAACGTGTTCAGGTCGGCCGTATCGAAACGACATGGCGACAAACCCGAATGACGGCTGCGCATGGCGTCCAGCATGGCTTCTAGGCCGTGTCCGAGGCTGCTGGTGGCGGTAAAGCGAGAGAAGGATAAGGGTTTCAAGAGGATGGTCGTCGGATAGGTCGTGAATTTCGTATCTGCGTCAGCCGGCCGTGGGT
Organism: uncultured Methylophilaceae bacterium; assembly: GCA_966238525.1. Lineage (GTDB taxonomy): Bacteria > Pseudomonadota > Gammaproteobacteria > Burkholderiales > Methylophilaceae > CBILOJ01. The sequence continues at coordinate 5,328 of CBILOJ010000136.1, forward strand.
TCTTGCTCGGCGGTCATTGGCTTTGCCACCAGCATTACATTGGCCAGCTTCAGCCCTGTGCGCATGGGCACACTGCGACTGTCGAAACCAATGCTATGCAGCGTGGCGCGCCACTCGTCCAAAGTGCGGCAGTATAAGCGGCTGTGCCGCGCCCCGCGTAGTTTCCACACCATGCGGTCGTACCAGGCACTCATTTTATAACGCCAGCCGCCCGCCGCATTGCCGATGCGCAGCAGCAGCACGCCGTCAGCCGGCAA
>CBILOJ010000137.1:0-5562 GCA_966238525.1 uncultured Methylophilaceae bacterium
TTCTGATCGGTATGCTGCTTTCCAGCGTCAAGCTGATCGGCCCCATCGTGCTCAACCTGCTGGCGCCGGTATTCGTCGCCGGCTTCATGCTGGGCTGCCGTGCGCTCGACCAGGACGAGGAGCTTGAAATCAATCATCTGTTCGCCGGCTTCCGGTTGCAGGCGGCGCCGCTCGTAACCGTGGGCGGTCTCTACCTCGCCGGCATCATTGTTGTGGTCGGACTCATGTTCATCGGTGGCGACAGCAGCGTACTGCAGGCCCTGTTCTCGGGCGAAACATTGAATGAGGAAAGCACCGCGACGGCATTAAGCCAGGGTTCTGCCCTGGGGCCGCTACTCGGCATGGCCTTGCTGATTCCGCTGATCATGGCTTACTGGTTTGCACCGGTGCTGGTGGCTTTCCACGGACTGAGCGCGGTCGACGCGATGAAACAAAGCTTTGACGCCTGCTGGCGCAACATCTTGCCATTCTTCGTCTATAGCGTGATCTCGATGGGCTTGCTGTTGCTGGCGGCCATTCCGTTCGGCCTCGGCCTGCTGATCATGATTCCGACCATGACGGCATCGCTCTATGCCAGCTACAAGGACATATTTCTCCATGGTTTGCCGGCACCGCCCTTGCCCGAAGCCGGGGTCGACGGATAACGTTCAGACCGCTTCCAGCTTGGCATATTCGAGCGCAAGCCACTTCAGTCCCAGCTTGCCGAAGTTGACCTGCACGCGCAGATCGTCGGCGTTTCCTTCATAACTCACTACCACACCCTGGCCGAACTTGCCGTGGGCGACGCTCTGGCCGATTTTCCATGGCATGTTGCCGCCGCTTTTCGCCGGCGTGCTGTTCGTGCTCGCATAGGGCGCGGAGGCCGGGCGCGCGTTGATGCGCTTCAGCAATTCCTCGGGAATTTCGTCGAGGAAGCGCGAGGGAATGCCGTAGCGTACCTGGCCGTGCAGCATGCGGCTTTGCGCGTGGCTCAGATACAAGCGGCGCCGTGCACGCGTTACCGCGACATACATGAGCCGCCGCTCCTCTTCCAGGCCGTTGGCCTCGTACATGCTCTGCTCATGCGGGAACAGGCCTTCCTCGATGCCGCTGATGAATACGGCGTGGAATTCCAGGCCCTTGGCGGCATGCACGGTCATGAGCTGCAGTGCCTCGCGCCCGGCGTCGGCCTGGTGTTCGCCGGCGGCAAGGCTGGCAAAGCTCAGGAACTCGCTGAGCATGGTCTGGCCTTCCTCGAGCACCTGGTCGTTTTCGTTGACGAAAGCGGTGGCCGCATTGACCAGTTCGTCAAGGTTGGCGATGCGGTCCTCGCCTTCCTTTTCCGTGCGGTAGTGTTCGCGCAGGCCCGATAGCGTGCTGGCGAGTTCTGCCAGCTCGGGCAATCTGAGACCGGTCGCTTCTTCCTGCATCTGCTTGACCAGCGCGACGAAGCCCTCAAGCCCGCGGCCCGGTCGCGCGCTATCGCCGACCTTGTTCAGCGCCGCCTGCCACAGGCTGCAGTTCTGCTGGCGCGCGGCTTCCTGCAATTGTTCCAGGCTGCGCGCGCCGATACCGCGCGTGGGAAAATTGATCACGCGTAGCAGTGCCACGTCGTCATCGGCGCTGGACATGAGACGCAGATAAGCCATGGCATGCTTGACTTCGGCGCGGTCGAAGAAGCGCAAGCCGCCATAGACGCGGTAAGGCAATCCCGCCGTGAACAGTAAATGCTCGAGGATGCGCGACTGCGCGTTGGAGCGATAGAGCAGGGCGATGTCGTCGAGCGCCATGCCCTCGCTGTGCAGCATCTTGATTTCCTCGACGATGAAATTGGCTTCGTCGACGTCGTTGTAGGCCTGATAGACGCGCACCGGTTCGCCGCGGCCTTCCGCTGTCCATAGGTTTTTGCCGAGGCGGTTGCGATTGTGGGTAATGATGGCATTGGCGGCATCGAGAATATTGCTGTGCGAGCGGTAATTCTGCTCGAGCTTGACCACGTTTTCGATGGCGAAATCCTGTTCGAAGTCGCGCATGTTGCCGACCCTGGCGCCGCGGAAGGCGTAGATGGACTGGTCGTCATCGCCGACCGCGAACATGCAGTTGCGCCCGCCGTCCTTTTCCTCGCCGGCCAGCAGCTTGAGCCACAGGTACTGCAGGCGGTTGGTGTCCTGGAACTCGTCGACCAGGATGTACTTGAAGCGCTGCTGGTAATGCCGGCGCAAGCTGTGCTCGCGGCTCAGGAGTTCGTAGCAGCGCAGCAGCAGTTCGGCGAAATCGGCCACGCCCTCGCGCTGGCACTGCTTGTCGTATTCCTCGAAAATCTCGCGCATGCGCTGCGAGTGGGCGTCGTAAGCATCCACGGCATGCGCGCGCAGACCCTCTTCCTTGCAACTGTTGATATAGCCTTGCACCTGCTTCGGCGGATACTTCTCGTCGTCGACGTTCATCACTTTCATCAGGCGCTTGATGCAGGCCAGCTGGTCGGCGTTATCGAGAATCTGGAATGTCGACGGCAGCTGCGCTTCGCGATGATGCGCGCGCAGCAAACGGTTGCACAAGCCATGGAAGGTGCCCACCCACATGCCGCGGGTGTTGATCGGCAGCATTGCGGTCAGCCGCGACAGCATTTCCTTGGCCGCCTTGTTGGTGAAGGTCACGGCCAGCAGACCGGTCGGCGATACCTGCCCGGTCTGGATCAGCCAGGCGATACGCGTGGTCAGCACGCGGGTCTTGCCGCTACCGGCGCCGGCGAGGATCAGTGCGGATTGCTGCGGCAGGGTAACGGCTTCGAGCTGCTTGTCATTGAGACCGGCGAGCAGGGAATTGGCGGTGTTGGTCATAGATGCGATTATCGCAGGAGCGGCCGCCGCTGGAAACCGAAGCGCTGGATATCGCCCGCGAACGAGCACAGCGGGCATGCGAGAAAAATCAAAAAAGACGGGGAACTCGCCCCAAGGGAGCCTGTCCTAATTGCAGGCGAGATAATCGCCTCCCGCTTCTCCTCCCTGAGCGGGAAGCCTTTACTGATGAGGCTTTTTGTCACCCCGATTTTATCCCCTTTAATCGGGGTTTTTTTTTGCCTGTCGATAGCGTGATCGCAGGCGTTCGCCAAGGTGCGACTGCAGTATAGGCTCAAGCAATCTTAAACGTAAAGGCTTCAATTGTAACTTTTCCCGATCGCTCCGTAGGGCAAGGCGTAGTTCAATTGTCGCCGGCCATCAGCGTGGCGCATAAAAAAAGCGAGGCCGCTGCCTCGCTTTTCCCATATCGCGTCAACTGTTATTGCCGTTACGCTTTCCGGTGATTACTCAACGCGCGCCTTGATGGCTTTGCTGGCCGCCTTTTCTGCCGATTTCCGACATATGCTGGCTGCTCCGGTTGCCGCCGCCATGGCTGTTCTGGCCGCCTTTGCTGCCGGCCTGGCGCGCTTCTTCGGATGTGAACTCGTGCGCGGTACCGCGGGCATGAGCCGCCTTGCCGCCCTTGCTGCCAGCTTCGCGCGCTTCTTCCGAAGTGAATTCGTGCGCCGTGCCTTTCTGATGCGCGGCATGGCCGCCCATGCTGGCGATTTGACGTTGCTGTTGTGGGTCCATGGAAGCAAAGCCGCGATTGCTCGAGCCGTTTTTGTGGCTCTGGCTGCCTGCTTTTGCGTGTTGTTCGCTGGATCCACCACGGGTGTTCTGATTAGTAGCCATAAAATCTCTCTCCTGTTGAATGAGTCCTCAAGGCCTGCCGTTGCTGCTTCTTAAGGACGAAAAGTTAAGCAACGTGGGGCCATTCTAGCGATGACTGTTGGGGTCGCTTATCAGCATTTATCTGAGTTATTTGTAGGACAACATAAGTGGGCGCTTACACGGAGAGGCCCATGTACATTTAAACCTGTATTGCTGAGCGAGCATAAAAAAAGCCCCGCATTTGCGGGGCTTTTTAGTGCGCAGCTGCACGCAGGCCCAGAGGCCTACGCGATTTACATCATGCCGCCCATACCACCCATGCCGCCCATACCACCCATGTCGCCACCCATGGCAGGTGCGTCTTCCTTAGGCAGTTCGGCGACCATGCAGTCGGTCGTCAGCATGAGGCCGGCCACCGAAGCGGCGTTCTGCAATGCGGAACGCGTGACCTTGGTCGGATCCAGCACGCCCATTTCCACCATGTCGCCATAGGTTTCGTTGGCGGCGTTGTAGCCGTAGTTACCCTTGCCGGCGGCAACGTTGTTGACGACGACCGACGGTTCGACACCGGCGTTGGCGACGATCTGGCGCAGCGGCTCTTCAACCGCGCGCAGTACGATCTTGACGCCTGCGTCCTGGTCCGAGTTTTCACCCTTGACCTTGGCGACAGCGTCGCGCGCGCGCAGCAGGGCTACGCCACCACCGGCGACGATACCTTCTTCGACGGCAGCGCGCGTTGCGTGCAGCGCGTCTTCAACGCGGGCCTTCTTTTCCTTCATTTCGATTTCGGTGGTTGCGCCGACCTTGATCACGGCCACGCCGCCGGCCAGCTTGGCCACGCGTTCCTGCAGCTTTTCGCGGTCGTAGTCGCTGGAAGCTTCTTCCACTTGTGCCTTGATCTGGTCGATACGGCTCTTAATGCCGCTTTCGTCGCCGGCGCCGTCGATAATCGTGGTGTTTTCCTTGCCGACTTCGATGCGCTTGGCCTGGCCCAGGTCTTCCAGCTTGATGTTTTCAAGCTTGAGGCCGAGTTCCTCGGCAATGACGGTGCCGCCGGTCAGAATGGCGATGTCTTCCAGCATGGCCTTGCGGCGATCGCCGAAGCCAGGCGCCTTGACGGCAACAGTCTTGAGGATGCCGCGGATGTTGTTGACCACCAGGGTTGCCAACGCTTCACCATCGATGTCTTCGGCAATGATCAGCAGCGGGCGGCCGGCCTTGGCCACTTGCTCCAGTGCAGGCAGCAGGTCGCGGATGTTGGAGATCTTCTTGTCGTGCAGCAGGATGAACGGATTTTCCAGCAGCGCGATCTGGCGTTCAGGCGTATTGATGAAGTAGGGCGACAGGTAGCCGCGGTCGAACTGCATGCCCTCGACGACGTCGAGTTCGTTCTGCAGGCCGGAGCCGTCTTCAACCGTGATCACGCCTTCTTTGCCGACCTTGTCCATGGCGTCGGCGATGATCTGGCCGATGTCGCTGTCGGAGTTGGCGGAAATGGAGCCGACCTGGGCGATTTCCTTGCTGGTAGCGCAAGGACGAGATTGATTCTTGAGTTCGATGACGGCAGCTTCAACCGCCTTGTCGATGCCGCGCTTGAGGTCCATCGGGTTCATGCCGGCGGCAACCGATTTCATGCCTTCGCGGATGATGGCTTGCGCCAGTACGGTTGCCGTGGTGGTGCCGTCGCCGGCGATGTCAGAAGTCTTGCTTGCGACTTCCTTGACCATTTGCGCGCCCATGTTTTCGAACTTGTCCTTGAGCTCGATTTCCTTGGCGACGGAGACGCCGTCCTTGGTGATGGTGGGGGCGCCGAACGAGCGCTCAAGCACAACGTTACGGCCCTTGGGACCCAGGGTAACCTTGACCGCGTTGGCGAGAACGTTCACGCCCGTGGTCATCTTTTGGCGAA
>CBILOJ010000138.1:0-5525 GCA_966238525.1 uncultured Methylophilaceae bacterium
ACGATGGCGACGATGCTGGCCGAGAACAGGCCGCTGATGACGAAGGTCATCAGCACGAAGGCGATGATGATGCGCTTGACCAGCGGCTGCTTAGGCGCTGCCATCGGCTTTCTCCGACAACTGGTAGCCGAAGCCGTGCACGGTATGCAGCAGCGGCTGTTCGAACGGCTTGTCGATGATCTGGCGCAGCTGGTGGATGTGGCTGCGCAGGCTGTCGCTGTCGGGCGATTCGTCGCCCCACAGGATGTCTTCCAGCGTTTCGCGCCGTACCACGGACGGGCTCTTCTGCATGAGGTAGGCCAGCAGCTTCATGCCGGTCGGGTTGATGCGCAGCGGCTTGCCGGCGCGGCTCACTTCCAGCGTGTCGAGATCGTAGACGAGGTCGGCGATCTGCAGGAGGCGTTTGCGCCCGCCGTGGCTGCGGCGCAGGATGGACTCGATGCGCGCCACCAGCTCCGACAGCGCGAACGGCTTCAGCAGGTAGTCGTCGGCGCCGGCCTTGAGGCCGCGCAGGCGGTCTTCGAGCGCGTCGCGCGCGGTGAGCATGATGATGGGCGTGTCGAGCCGCGCGTCCTCGCGCAGCTTCTGGCAGAACTGCAGACCGTCCATGCCGGGCAGCATGATGTCGAGCACGATGAGGTCGTAGTGGCCGGTGACGGCGAGATGCATGCCGCTGACGCCATCCTCGGCGCAATCGACGCTGTAGCCCTTGAGCGACAGGTAGTCGAGCACATTGGTCAGAATGTCTCGGTTGTCTTCCACCACGAGGATGCGCATGACTTTCCTTAAATGAAGCTTTCGTCCGGCCGCTGGCGGCTGAATGCTGCCCATTGTACTGTGCAGTGCCGGCCGGTGGAACCGCAGCCGGGCCAACAAAAAAGCCGCCCGGGGGCGGCTTTTTCTGCGGACTGCCGATCTAGTGATAAACCTCTTCGGCGCGATGGCTTTTCCAGTCCTGCTCGAAATAAGCGGCGTCCTCGTCGCTGTGCGGCTTGACGCTGAGCAGGATACCGCCGCTCTTGAGGCCTTCCTCGTAATGCTTGATGTGTTCCTCGGGAATACCCCAGCCGATCAGCGCACCGACCAGTCCGCCGGCAATGCCGCCGGCACCGGCACCGGCAATGCCGGCCGCCAGCGGCCCGGCGATGACCAGCCCGAGCCCGGGAATCAGCAGCGTGGTACCGACCGCGGCCGCGGCGGCAGCGATGGCACCCAGCGTGCCGCCGATGGCACTGCCGATGCCGGCGCCTTCCGCCGCCTTGTTGCCGAGTTCGGTTTCCACCGTGTCGTCGCCGAAATGCTTCTTGCGCGCGTCGTCGGACATGATGACGTTGACCTCGTCGTTGCTGTAGCCGCGGCTGGTTACGGCACGATAGGCGCGCTCGGCGCTGTCGCGGTCGCGGAAGAGCCCGGTCACCACGCTCGTGTGGTGGCGGGTACGGTTGACGATGTTATCGCTATGGGAAGTGTGCTGTATTTCCATATCTTGAATCCTTATGTGGGGAATCGAATCGATGCGGCGCGGCGGCCTCTGGTTCCACGCTGCTAATGCGTGGTATGCCTGCTGGTAGAAGGCCGGCGGCTGGCAGTGCGGCCGGAGCGGCTGGCGCTGGCACTCTGCATTTCCGCTTCCAGCTCTTCCTTGCGCTGCGCCAGCCGTTCGCCGATGTCCTTGAGATCGAGGTCGGCTTTCTTGGCCTTGGGGAACATTTCCTCTTCCTCTTCCTTGACGTGGTGCATGACGTATTCGCCGAGCACCGTCACCTTGGCGTCGTAGCAATCATCGTCGGGCTGCATGGACTGCAGCTGTTCGATGAAATCCTTGGCGCTCGCATGCTCGACCTGCGCCTCGTCCATGAGATCGCCGTCATCGATGGCGGCACGCACCATGGGATAGAGGATTTCTTCCTCGATCTGCGTGTGTATGGTCAGTTCCTTGCAGATCTGGGCGACCAGTTCCGTCTTTTCGTCTTGCGCATCCTCGTCCGACTTCATTTTTTCGAACTGCTTGAACAGCTTTTCCACGGCTTTGTGGTCGGCCTTAAGCAAGGTGATTGCATTTTGTGCTTTTTCCATCTTGGTCTCCTCATCATTGATTTTTCGGCCTCATACACGGCTTTGCCAGCGCGACCGTATGTCAAAAACGATACTCCAGGCGCCTGCCGCGCATGGTGCGTCAGCACACTTAGGATGGCTTGAATGGACGACAGGGCGCTGCCTGTACGGCACTCGGCTCAGCGTCGGCGCGGCATTTCCAGGGTGCTGTCGTTGACGTTGTCGGTCTCGTCGTTCATGTCCATGGCGCTACCGTTAGCCGGCGGCTCTTCATTGCCGCGCGCCGCCGGCCCCTTGTCGATCTCGGTGTCGGGATAACGCGAATGCACGTCGTCCGGCCGTTCGCGCATGCGCTCGGAGGGGGTCGATTCGCGGGCCGGGCGTTCGTAATCGGCGGCAAGCGCCGTTGTCGCAGCGGCCAGCAGTCCCGCTGCCAGCAATAGGCAATAGATTTTATTTCCGTTCATCATGGCTCCTTTACTGAATTCGTTTGCAGTTGGTTGAATGCCGTGCGCAGGCCTTCGGCCGCTTGGTCGACCGCCTGGCGCGCTTCGAGCAGCACTGCGCCCATGCCGAAGAATTCATGGGTGACGCCAGGGTAATTCCTGTAGTCCACCGCCACGCCGGCGGCTTGCAGGCTTTGTGCATAAGCCTCGCCCTCGGAGCGCAGCGGATCGATGCCAGCCGTGATGATGGTGGCTGGCGGCAGACCGGCGAGATCGGCACGCAGCACCGAGAACATCCGTTGGGCACCGTCAGCGGGGCTGGTCAGGTATTTGCCGTAGTACCAGCGCAGCATGGGCGTATTCAGCGGCCAGCTGTCGAGGTTCTGCTGTTGCGAGGGCGAGTCGAAGGCGTAGTCGGTAATGGGGTAGATCAGGACCTGGTACAGCGGCAACTGTTGTAAGGGCTGGCTGCGTGCGCGCAAGGTTACCGCCGCCGCCAGATTGCCGCCGGCGCCCTCGCCGGCAAGCGCCACACGTTTTGGATCGCCGTCCAGCGTTTCCGCATGCGCCAGCACCCAGCGGTAAGCGGCGTAGGCATCCTCATGCGCGGCCGGAAACCGGTGCTCGGGACCCTGACGGTAATGCACCGCCACCACGATGGCGTGCGCGGCGTTGGTGAGCGCGCGCGCCGAACTATCGTAGCTGTCGAGGTCGCCTATGACGAAGCCGCCGCCGTGATAATAGACAACGATGGGGAACGGTCCCTGGCCTTGCGGCCAGTAGATGCGTACCGGCAAGGAGTCGCTTTCGTCAGCGCTCGGGATATGCAGGTTTTTCACGCGCGCCACTGGTTCCGGCGCGGTGTTTTCGCCGCGGCTTTGCAGCAAAGCCTTGACCGCATCGGCTGCGGTCGGCTGCGCTCTTGCTTCGCTGGCAGTCAGTGTCGTGATCGGCTGGCCGCCGAGGCGCGCCAGCTGCAGCAGCACGGCCTGCATTTCCTTGTTGGGCTTGCTCGCCGGGGTGGTGGCCGCTACGGCTTCCGTCCGCGACGGGTTCTCCACCTTGCTTTCGTTCATGCAGCCGCTGCTCATTGCCAACCAAACCGCGATGCCTAGCCACGGCACCAGGCGCCTGCTGGGAAAGGACACCGAAACACTCCTTCACAAACCGCCGGGGTTTGCTGAAAATAGTTTGAAAAACCATAGTCTTAGGCAGGGTTGTAATCTGTGCGTTGTCACACAGGGGTCGGCGCAGCCGGTTATTTCCGCGGCTAACTTGCTCTCGTGAGCCGCGCACATCAAGGCTGAGCGGTGAGCCGGGCTTGACGGCGAGGCGCCAATTAACGTGCGTTATCGTACTGAGCCACGTCCGCTTTTGTCGCATCCTGCACTCATCGACGTCCGTCATTCATACAGCATCTGGCATGGCGGATGTACCGTTACGGAAGCATGGGCTCTGCCTTGTTTCGCCAACGGACCGGTCTCGTTTCAATAATTACCGATAAGGAATCGACATGGAAACTACTTCGAATACCACGACCTCCGGAGCTAATGCTGGCAACACTGGCAAGGCGAGCGGCAATATCGACCAGGCCAGCACCCGCATGCACGACAATATCAATCGAGCTTCTGAAGCGGCACGCCCGGCTGTGGATCGCATCGCTTCCGGTGCGCATCACGCTGTGGATAGCATGGCCGAAGCCGCCTACAACGCGGCCGACACCCTGGGCGAAAAGGGCGGCAACATCAAGGAAATGCAGGCGCGCTTTATGGAGGACTGCAACAATTACGTGCGCGAAAACCCGATGGCGTCGCTCGGTATTGCCGCCGCGGCCGGTTTCCTCTTGAGCCGCATGCTGAGCTCGCGCTAAGGCCCCGGTTTGCAAACCACCGCCGATAAGGAGCAGCAGGCAGCCCGGCGCGAGCCCGACATCCTTGAGGACGTCAAATCGTTATGGGCCGAGACCTGCGGTCTGGCCCATGACCAGTTGCAGCTGGCCGCGCTCGAAACCAAGCTGGCCGGCGAAAGTCTGGTCAGCATGATTGCTGCCGGCGTCGTCGTTGCCGTGCTGCTGGTGACGGCCTGGCTCGGGCTGGTCGGTGCCGGCGTGCTGGCGCTGATCCATAGCGGCGTGCTGGCCAGCATCGCCATGCTGCTGGCAGTGGCGCTCAACGTTATTGTCGCCTACGCGCTGTACAAGATCATCCGCAACAAGAGCCAGAACCTGCGGTGGGCCGCCACCTTGCGCAGCCTCAAGCCGCGGCCGAAAACGCCGGCCCCAGCCGAGCCCAGCACTGATTATCTCAACACCGGCAAGGTCGGCGCGCCATGATCGTACAGACGCAACACCAGGCCGCGGACCTGCTCGCGCGCATCGAGAAAACCGAGCAGGATCTTTATGCCCGCCGCCATCTGATGGCGCAACGCAGTACGGCGCTGGCGGGCAAGGTGCGTAAACGCATGCGTTACAGCCTGACTTCGCCTGTCATGCTGCTTGCGGCCGCCGGCGCAGGCTTTTTCGCCCAGCGCTGGGTCAAGCGCAATTTCAGCCGCACGCCCGAGGAAATCGAACTACGGCGCAAGCGGCGCGTCGCCAGGCACCAGGAAAAGCTGGCGCGCACGCGGCGCAAGGCCGCCACCGGCGAGAGTTCCGGTGTTATCGGGCGCGGCCTCAAGCTTATTGCCATGATGCGCGCCCTTATCGCCGCCATGCCATCCTCGTGGGTGAATGCATTGCCCAGTCTGGCCCATTCGAAAGCCGCTGCAGCCCAGCCGCCGATCGTCGTCGCGCCCGTAGCCAGGCCATATGACAGTGCAGGAACTCAAGTTCGATAGACTTTCCCGGCGTATCGTCTCTTCCCGCTATCTCGTCCATCTGAGCGAGATTACGCCGGACTGGATCAAGCATGTGCCCAAGGTGCTGTATGAATCCATAGTCGCCTGGATCACGCATCGTGCCGCCAGCAAAGGCGCGGCCCTGGCTTTCTATACGCTGTTTTCACTGACGCCCATTCTTGTGCTGGC
>CBILOJ010000139.1:0-5493 GCA_966238525.1 uncultured Methylophilaceae bacterium
CGAGCGGCTGCCACCACGGCCTGCATTTCCACCGGATGATGGCCGTAATCGTCGATCAGCATGAAGGTGCCGCCAGCCTTGGCCTCCACGTCGCCGTAACGTTCGAAGCGGCGGCCGACACCCTTGAATTCGCGCAGCGCCTTGATAATGGCGGCGTCCGGCACGTTGAGCTCGCTAGCGACCGCGATCGCGGCCAGGGCATTCAGCACGTAGTGGTTGCCCGGCAGGTTGAGCGTGACGTCGAATTCGGTGGTGACACCGTTGATGCGTTGCACGGTGAAATGCATGCGGCCGCCGTCGGCGCGTACATTGGTGGCGCGTACGCGAGCATCTTCCGAAAAGCCATAGGGCATGACCGGCTTGGACACGTTGGGCAAAATGGCGCGGATGTTGGGATCGTCGACGCAGACTACGGCCATGCCATAGAACGGCAAACGCTGCAGGAATTCGATAAACGCGCCCTTTAGCTTCTCGAAATCATGGCCGTAGGTGTCCATGTGATCGGCATCGATATTGGTCACGACCGAAATCACCGGTGTCAGCAGCAGGAAGGAAGCGTCCGATTCGTCGGCTTCAGCGACAATGAATTCGCCGGTGCCGAGCCGCGCGTGGCTACCGGCCGCTTCGAGCCGGCCGCCGATGACGAAAGTCGGATCCATGCCGGCCTCGGCCAGAATGCTGGCGATGAGGCTAGTGGTCGTGGTCTTGCCATGGGTTCCGGCAACGGCAATGCCCTGCCGGAATCGCATGAGCTCGGCCAGCATCAGCGCACGCGGTACGATCGGCACGCTGCGGCTGCGCGCCGCCATGACCTCGGGATTGTCATCGCTGACCGCCGTGGAAACGACGACCACATCGGCCGAGCCCAGATTGTCGGCGGTATGACCCTGGTATACGCGTGCGCCAAGCTGCGCCAGGTGTCGCGTCGTATGGTTGTCGGCAAGATCCGAACCGCTGACGCTGAATCCCAGGTTGAGCAGCACCTCGGCGATGCCGCTCATGCCGGAGCCGCCGATACCGACGAAATGCACGTGCTTGACCTTATGCTTCATCGCATTCGCTCCGTGGGCTGGTGATGGGAATGGCAGATCTCATGGCAGCGCGATCTCCTCGAGCTCATCCGCGATCGCCTCGGTCGCCTGCGGCCTGCCCAATTTGCGCGCCGCCTGCGCCATCGCCAGCAGTCGATCGCGTGACAGCTGCTGCAGCAGCGCTGCCAGTTTTTCGGCACTCAATTCGGTTTGCGGCAGATGAATGGCGGCGTCATGCGCGGCCAGCCATTGCGCATTGTCCTGCTGATGCGAGGTGGTCGAGACCACGAGCGGCACCAATACGCTGGCGACGCCGGCCACGGCAAGTTCGCTGACCGTGATGGCGCCGGCACGGCACACCAGCACATCGGCTTCGGCGTAAGCACTCGCCATATCGTCGATAAACGGCAGCACGGTGGCCGTCACGTCGACTGCGGCATAGGCCTTTTGCAAAGCCTCGGCGTGTTGCACGCCGGCTTGGTGAACCACTTGCGGCCGCGCTTCGGCCGGCAGCAGCGCCAGCGCCGCCGGCAGCACCCGGTTGAGCGCCTGTGCCCCCAGGCTGCCGCCGATAACCAGCAGGCGTAGCGCGCCGCTGCGTCCGGCAAAACGCTGCTCCGGCGGTGCAATGTCGACGATAGCAGCGCGTACCGGATTACCGGTGACGCGCGCCTTGGCAGCCAATGCTGCCGGCAGGCCCGCGGTATCGAAACCGAACAGCACGCGCGCAGCGGAGGTTGCCAGGGCGCGGTTCGACATCAGCAGCGCGGCGTCTGCATTGACCACGGCCAGCGGCAGCTTGCGCAAGCGCGCTGCCCAACCGCCCGGCACGGTCACGTAGCCGCCCATGCCGAGCACGGCGCGCGGCCGCAATCGTCCCATGAGCGCCCAGGCACTGAAGGTAGCGCCGACCAGCTTGAACATGCCGGTAAAGGTATGCAACAGGCCTTTGCCGCGCAGGCCAGCGAAATCGACCGTCGCCAAAGGCAAGCCGCGTGACGGTACCAGCCGGTTCTCCATGCCGTGACGCGTACCCAGCCAATGCACCACCCAGCCGCGTGCGCGCATGACCTCGGCCACTGCCAGGCCAGGCATGATATGACCGCCGGTGCCGGCTGCCATGATGAGCAGGGTTTTAGCTTGCGCGCTCATCGGCGCCACCACATTTTTTCAGTGGGGGAGTTTTGGTTTCGGCCGCTGCGCTTAACTTGGCTACGCAAGTTAGCCTCCACCGAAATCGTCGGCACCCAGCCCATTTTGAATACTGGTGATGATTGAACCATCGTCATGTTGGCAATCCCTTGTGCAGCCGACGATTTTCAAAATCCACCCTGAGCAGGATGGCCAGGGCGATGCAGTTGGCGAGAATGCCGCTGCCGCCGAAGGACAGGAGCGGCAGGGTCAGGCCCTTGGTTGGCAGCAGGCCCATGTTGACGCCCATGTTGATAATGCCCTGCACGCCGATCCAGATCGCAATCCCTTGCGCCAGCAACGCGGCGAAATAACGTTCGTTGGCGACGGCTTCCTTGGCGATGCCGAATGCGCGCACGACCAGCCAGGCGAACAGGCCGACAACAACGGCAACACCGACGAAGCCGAGCTCTTCGGCGATTACGGCGAGCAGGAAGTCGGTATGGGCTTCGGGCAGGTAGAGCAGCTTCTCCACGCTGGCGCCCAAACCGACGCCGAACCACTCGCCGCGGCCGAAGGCGATCAGCGCATGCGACAGTTGATAGCCCTTGCCGAATGGATCGGCCCATGGGTCCATGAAGCCGATGACGCGCTGCAGCCGATATGGTGAACTCCAGATCAGCAGCACGAAGCCGGCCATGAGCAGCAGGATGAGGCCGGCGAAAATGCGGCCGTTGATGCCGCCCAGCCACAGGATGGAAATCGATATCGCGGCAACCACGGCGAATGCGCCGAAATCGGGCTCCAGCAGCAGCAGGCTGCCGACAATCAGCATGATCACCAGCATGGGCAAGAAGCCTCTGGTGAAACTGTCGAGCTGTGATGCTTTGCGCAGCGTGTAATCCGCTACATACATGGTGGCGAACAATTTCATGAGTTCGGACGGCTGCAGGTTGGCAACGAACAGCGGAATCCAGCGCCGGCTGCCGTTGACCTCACGGCCTATGCCCGGAATCAGCACCAGCAGCAACAACAGCATGCCGGCCAGGAACAGATAGGGCGCAAGGCCCTGCCATACGCGTATCGGCACCTGGAATGCCATGGCGGCGGCGGCCAGGCTGATCAGCAGATAAACAGCATGCCGCACCAGGTAGTAGCTGGCCTGGTGGCCGGTGGCCTTGTCCGCCTCGGCCAGCGCGATCGACGACGAATAGACCATGACCAGCCCCAGACCGAGCAGCAGCAGCGTCACCCACAGCAGGCTCTGGTCGTAGCTCGACGACACGATGCGGTCGCGATTGCTCAGCATGTACATCATGCCGGCCTCCTCGCAGCCGTCAGCCGCTGCACCGCATCGATGAACACTTCGGCGCGATGCACATAATTGCGGAACATGTCGAAGCTGGCGCAGGCGGGCGACAGCAGTACGGCGTCACCCGGAACGGCAGCGGCGAAGGCGGCGTCGACCGCCTGTTCCAACGTGTCGGCTGTCAGCAGCTTCGTTCCCGTTTCAGCCAGCGCAGCAGCGATTTGCGGGCCGTCACGTCCAATCAGCACGACGGCGCGAGCATGTGCCGCCACGACATCGCGCAACGGCGTGAAATCCTGTTCCTTGCCGTCGCCGCCGGCAATCAGCACAGTCTGTTGCGGTCGGCCATTGCGCCTGAGTCCGGCTAGTGCGGCGCAGGTGGCGCCGACATTGGTGCCCTTGGAATCGTCGTAGAAATCGACGCCGTCGATGTCGGCTACCCATTCGACGCGATGCGGCAATCCCTTGAATTCGCGCAACGCGGCCAGCAGCGGCGCATGTTCCAGGCCGATCGTATGGCACAGCGCCAGTGCGGCCAGTGCGTTGCAGGCATTATGCAGACCGGCGATGCGCAGCTCGCGCATGGGCAGAAGGCGGGTTTCACCCCGCATCAGCCAGACCTCGCCTTCAATCTCGAGCAAGCCGTAATCAGTGGCTGTGGGTGGCGCATCGCTACCGAAGGTTACTGGCACGCGACCCTGGATGGCCATATTGCGGCTGTAGTAATCGTCGCGGTTCAATACTTGTATGCCTCCGCCCTGGAAAATGCGCGCCTTGGCCGCCACGTAGTCGGCCATGCTGGCGTAGCGATCCATGTGGTCTTCGGAAATGTTGAGTACGGTGGTGGCATCGGCGCCGAGGCTATAGGTGGTTTCGAGCTGAAAGCTCGACAGCTCCAGCACGTAGACGTCGGGCGCCGGCATGGCGAGCGCATCGAGCACCGGCAAGCCGATATTGCCGGCGACTATGGTATTGAGCCCGGCCGCCTTGCACATGACGCCGACCAGTGTCGTCACGGTACTCTTGCCGTTGGCGCCGGTGATCGCAATCACCTTTGCCCCGTTCGGCCGGTGTTGGGCGAATAGCTCGACGTCGCCGATTACCGGTATGCCGCGCTTGATGGCATTCTGGATCTGCGGCTCGTTCAACGTCACGCCCGGGCTGCTGACGACGATCTCGGCCTGGTCGAAAATCGGCGCGGAGAATGGCCCTAGATGCACTTTCACCTGCGGCAGCTCTTGCTTCATCTGCGCCAGCCCGGGCGGTGCCTGCCGTGTATCGGCGACGGACAGATGCGCGCCCTGGCTGTTCAGCCAGCGCAATGCCGAAAGACCGGTGTCACCCAGCCCCAGCACCAGCACGCGTTTGTCCTTGAGTTGCAGTTCCATAATGGTTACAGCTTTTTCCTATCGCAGTTTCAAGGTCGAAAGTCCGACCAGCACCAGCATCATCGTGATGATCCAAAACCGGACGACGACTTGCGTCTCCTTCCAACCCTTGAGTTCGTAGTGATGATGCAGCGGTGCCATGCGGAAGATGCGCTTGCCGGTGAGCTTGAATGAACCGACCTGCAGCACCACCGAGATGGTTTCCATGACGAAGACGCCGCCCATGATGAACAGCACGATTTCCTGGCGCACGATTACGGCCACAGTGCCGAGTGCCGCGCCCAATGCCAGCGCACCGACATCGCCCATGAACACTTCAGCCGGATAGGCGTTGAACCACAGGAATCCGAGGCCGGCGCCGGCAATCGCTGCACAGAATACGGCGAGTTCGCCGGCGCCCGGCACGTAAGGTACCCCTAGATACTTGGAGAAATACAGGTGGCCGGCCACATAGGCGAAAATCGCCAGCGCGCTGCCGACCATGACCGTGGGCAGGATGGCGAGACCGTCGAGGCCATCGGTCAGGTTCACCGCGTTGCTGGTACCGACGATGACGAAATAGCTCAGCACGATGAAGCTGGCCGCGCCCAGCGGCAGCACCAGATGCTTGAAGAAGGGCACGATGAGCTCGGTT
>CBILOJ010000140.1:0-5429 GCA_966238525.1 uncultured Methylophilaceae bacterium
GATGGTCTTGCGGCGTTTGCCGAACCAGGCGAGAAAACCGAGACCGGCCAGCATCATCGCCCAGGTCTCGGGTTCGGGAACGGGATCCAGGAAAAAGGCCCGCGTAGCCCCATTGATCGTGCCGGTGCCGGCGATTTGCCCCAGGTTATTGATGCCGGCGACGACGAGATTGCTCCAGCCGGCTTGCGTGATCGCGGGCAGGGTTTCCAGATTGATGAAATCCTCGCCGTCGGCGCCGGTGACGAAGGCGTAGCTGCCGCCATCCGCCTGTTGCAGCATGCCGATGATCTGGGCGGAATCATTGAACTTGGGAAAGGTGCCAGTCTGGTCGAGCAGGGTGCCGTCGGGTAGATCCACAAAGTCCATGGTGATGCCGTCGGTGCCGGCAATGAACATGCCGCCGCCCGGACCTGTTACCTGTCCCAGGATCTGCCCGGCATTATTGATATCGAAGGCGTCGGTGAACGAACCGTTCGCCAGGATAGGCTGTATGCCGGAAGAGGCAGACCATAGGTAGCCATTGCTTTGCCCGGTCTGCGGATTCGGCGGAGCATTGAATACGACCTGGCCATCGTCGTTGATCGCGATGGCATTGCCGGTATCGGTATCGCTTCTGATTTCCGTGATCGTGCCGTCCTCTTCAACCACGCGCACGCCACCGCTCAGGCTCTGGTATAACACCGTCCCGGCATTGTTGATGTCCACACTGTTGGCAAACCCTGAAGTTACCTGATCACCGGTCACAAAGTGGACATTGGCGCCATTGGCGTCGGTCACATACGCATACGGAAACGAGCTGCCTTGCAGCGCGGTGCCGGCTACCTGGCCCTGATTATTGATCGCTTCGGCGCTGAATCGGGACAGGAAGGCGTCCGGCGGGCCGGTGTCTATCATCGTCAGTGATCCGCCCTCGGGGGCACTAATGAAGGCAAAGGGCGTGTCGGTGCGCTCGCCCAATTCGTTGAATTGCGGAGTGAGGTCACCCGATCCGGCTACTTGTCCGGCATCGTTGATGGCCGAGCCGATCGTAAAAGTGCCGCCCGGCAGCGTTCCCAAATCCCGGATTTCCCATGCGTAACCAGGCGTGGCGGTGAGAAGCGATAAACTGCCTGCAAGCAGCAGCATCTTGCGTGCGTGCGGCACGTTGAAAACGGAACAGCGGAACATGATCCCCTCCAGAAATGCGATATAGGCTGAATAATGGCAGCTCCGCTGAACGATGAACTCGAGCTGGCGGGCTAGGTAACATTGAACCTTTGCTCCGTTCCGTTCCGTGCGATCGATCGCATAACAATGTATGGCTCATCCGTAGCGTTGGACTGGGTAAACAGGCCGAAACGGATACAATAACGTCATGTCCCCCTCCGCTACC
This sequence comes from uncultured Methylophilaceae bacterium, assembly GCA_966238525.1. GTDB lineage: Bacteria > Pseudomonadota > Gammaproteobacteria > Burkholderiales > Methylophilaceae > CBILOJ01. The sequence continues at coordinate 1,373 of CBILOJ010000140.1, forward strand.
AACCCCATTATTTGCGCGACCGCACGCCTGGCGCGCGGTCTCAAAACCGCTCACAACCGTGCCCAGCGCGCCAGCGGACTCGATCAGTGGCAGACGTTGCCCGCGCTGACACTGGGGCAGTGGCTGGAAGGCGTGCTCGATGCAGCGTTGCTTTGCGGCGAGGTCGATGCTAGCCGCGTGCCGAAGGCGCTCAATGCCATGCAGGAGCGTCTGCTGTGGGAACGCGCGATCGGGACGGCGTTGGCGGGCGATGTCATGGCCGCGCTGTTCGATAGCGCCGGCATGGCTTGCACTGCGCAGGAAGCCAATCGCTTGCTGATTGAACAGCGCGTGGAATTGCGCGATACGCAAAACGAAGAGTCGCGCCAATTCCTGAACTGGCGCGAGCAATTCCGCCAGTTGTGCGAGCGTAGCGGCAGCTTTGAAAGTGCGCGCTATTTGGACTGGCAAATCGAATGCCTCAGCAATGGCATTGGCCAGTTGCCGGCTGTGATCCAGCTTGCCGGTTTCGAACGCATCAATCCGCAATTGCAGCAGCTGTTCGATGTGCTCGCCCAGCGTGGCGTGGCAATCGAACACTTGCAGACCGGCCTGTCGCAGCCCGCAGTGAGCGTGCAGATAGCGCTGGCCGACCAGGAGGCGGAATGCCGCGCCGCCGTGGCCTGGGTGGCACAGCAGCGTGCGCAAAACCCGCAGGGGCGCCTCGCCATCGTGGCGCCCGAACTTGCCGCCGTGCGCCAGCGCCTCGCGGCGTTGCTGGATGAAGCACTGCACCCGGCCACTGTGGCGCCGACATTGGCGGAAGCGCCGCGCAGCTACGACTTTTCCCTGGGACTGCCGTTGAGCACGCAGCCCATGATCGCGACCGCGCTCGATCTGCTGCGCCTGGCAGCACAGCCGCGCGTGAGCCAGCAGGATTTCAGCGCCTTGCTGCTGCAGCCATATTGGTCGGCCGGTGTCAGCGAAGCCGACGCGCGCGCGCGTCTCGACGCACGCATGCGCGAGTGGCTGCCGTTGACAGTATCGCCGCAGCGCCTGCTGCGTTTTACGCAAAAAGCGGTCGAGGACGGCGAGCGCCATTTGAATGTCGAGCGACTGGCGACCGATTTTGCCGCCTTTATCGAACGCTATGCCGCCCAGCCGCGCCGACAACTGGCTTCGGCTTGGGCCGCAGCCTTCCAGACCATGTTGGCGGCAGCCCACTGGCCCGGGGAACGCAGCTTGTCTAGCCACGAATACCAGGCGCATAAGGCTTTTACCAAGGCGTTACAGGCACTCGCTGCGCTCGATGCCTTGCTGGAGCCGATCGGTGCTGCCGAAGCCGTGCACAGCCTGGCACAGATTTGCCAGGAACAGATATTCCAGCCCGAAGTCGCCCACGATGCGCCGCTACAGATCATGGGGATGCTCGAAGCCGTGGCCGAGCCGCTGGATGCCTTGTGGGTCATGGGCATGAACGATCACGTCTGGCCGCCGCCGCCAAAACCCAATCCCTTGCTGCCGGCCGCGCTGCAGCGCGCCGAGCGCATGCCCAACGCCGACAGCGCGGCACAGGCCGAATTCGCCGCCGTCATCCATGAACGGTTGTTGCATAGCGCCGGCCATATCGTATTTTCCAGCGCACTCAAGGATGGCGACCGCGAACTGCGCGCCAGTCCCTTGCTGGCCGGAATTCCCGCGTTGACGGAAGAAGTGCCGCTGGCGCAGACCCTGGCGGAAAAACTGGCCGAGGGTGGCAACGCTAACTTGCGGTTCGAAGCCGACCATCTGGCGCCGCCGGTAGCAGCCGGCGAACGCGTGGTCGGCGGTACCGGACTGCTCAAGGCGCAGGCCATCTGCCCGGCCTGGGCGTATTACCAGTACCGGCTCGGTGCGCGTGCCCTGAAGGCGCCGCTCGACGGACTGGAACCCACGGAACGCGGCACCTTGGTGCACGCCGTGCTCGAGCTTTGCTGGCGTGATCCGGCCTTGAGCGAAGGCCAGGCGGCGTTACAGGGCATGACGCCGCAGGCGCTGGAAACGTTGGTGTTGCAGGCGGCCGACGCCGCATTGCAGCGCTTCGCCGAGCAGCGGCACGAACCGCTGTCGTTGGCATTCCTCGCGCTCGAACGCGAGCGGCTGGCCAAGCTGGCGCTGGCCTGGCTCGCCGTGGAAGCGGCACGGCCGCAGCCGTTCCGTGTCAGTGCCTGCGAGCAGCCGCACGTGTTGGATATCGAAGGTGTGGAAATCCGGCTGGTGCTGGACCGTATCGATGCGCTGGCCGACGGCCGTCTCGTGCTGCTCGATTACAAGACCGGGCAGAAACCCGATTTCAGGAACTGGGCCGAAGTGCGTTTGCGCGAACCGCAACTGCCGGTCTACGCCGCGCTCTGCCTGACGGAAGGCGATGTCGCCGCTGTCTGCTTCGCCATGGTGCGAACCGAGGAGCACGGTTTTTCCGGTATCGCCGCTGAGGCCGATCTGCTGCACGGCGTCAGCGGTCTCGACGACAAGAAAGGTCGCGGCATCTTCCCGCTCGAGCTGTTTCCGCATTGGCCGGCGCTGCTCGAACACTGGAAGCGCTGCACCGAAGAAATCGTGCGCGAACTCAAGGCCGGCGAAGCTGCCGTGAAGTTCGACGACGAAAAGCTGCTGGCCTACTGCGAAGTGCTGCCGTTGCTGCGCCTGCCCGAACGCCGCCTGCAGTTCGAGCGCAGGCAAGCGGCATCGCGCGGAGCGACGGCATGAACAGCATGAACGACCAGGCCGCGCTGTTGCAGGAAGACGAACGCAGCCGCCGCCGCGCGCTGGAATTGGCGTCCTTCATCGTCGAAGCCCCGGCCGGTGCCGGCAAGACCGAGCTGTTGACGCAGCGTTTCCTCAAGCTGCTGCAGACCGTGCGCGAGCCCGAGGAAATCATCGCCATCACCTTTACCAACAAGGCCGCAGCCGAGATGCGGCTGCGCATTCTCGACAGCCTCAACATGGCCGCGGCCGGTTTGCCGCCGTCGCAGCCGCACAAGCAGATCACCTACGCGCTGGGACAAGCCGCGCTCGCACGCTCGGCCGAACTGGGCTGGGATCTGCTGCAGCATCCGTCGCGTCTGCGCATCTACACCATCGATTCGCTGAGCAGCCATCTGGCGCGGCAAATGCCGCTGATGAGCCGCTTTGGCGCACAGCCCGCTATCGGCGAAGATTCTAACTTGCACTACGAGGAAGCAGCGCGGCGCACGCTGGAATTGATCGACGATGCCGATGCCGGTGAAACCGTGCGCCAGGCGTTGCGCTATCTCGACAACGACGCGCTCAAACTGGGAAAGCTGCTCACCAGCATGCTCGCCAGCCGCGACCAGTGGCTGGACTACACACAGGCACAGGCGCCGCAAGCGGCCGAAGCCGCGCTGGCTCGATTGATCGAGCAGGACATCGTCACCGCCGCGCAGGCGCTGGACGGCCGCGTGCAATCGGCGCTGATGCCGATCGCGCGCTATGCCGCCGGCAATTTGCCATGCGAACACTGCATCGCATTGCTGCGCGACTGGGAGACGGCGCTGGGAACGCAAGTGCAGACCTTGCCGATGTGGTGCGCGATCTGTGAACTGCTGCTGACTGCCAAGGGCGATTTCCGCCTGCGCTTCGACAAGAACATGGGCCTGCCGGCGCTGGACGAGGCCAAGCCCTACAAACAGGCGCTGGAGGAGGTGATCGCCGCGCTCAAGGCCACACCCGGTGCGGCGGAATCGCTGGCACGCCTGCGCGTACTGCCGCGCGCGCGTCACAACGCAGAAAGCTGGCAGATCGTGGCGGCGCTGGCGCGGCTGCTCAATATCGCCGTAGCGCAACTCTGGCTGGTGTTCCAGGAGCACGGCGAGGTCGATTTCGTCGAGGTGGCGCAGCGTGCCTTGCTGGCGCTGCAGGACGAAGCCGGCGACCCCACCGAGCTTGCACTCAAGCTCGACTATCGCATCCAGCACCTGCTGGTCGACGAATTCCAGGACACGAGCCCGGTGCAGGTGCGGCTGCTGCGCTGCCTGACCCACGGCTGGAGCCTGGATGACGGCCGCACCTTGTTCGC
>CBILOJ010000141.1:0-5406 GCA_966238525.1 uncultured Methylophilaceae bacterium
GACCTGGGCCGTCAGATCGCGCCGCTGCACGAGGCGATCCGGGCCATGGGCTGGCCGCTATTAATGCTGGACAACGTCGAGGCCGACGACGTCATCGGCGCGCTGTCGCGCAGGGCCACCGAGGAAAACCTGCGCGTCGTCATTTCCACCGGCGACAAAGACATGGCGCAGCTCGTCAATCCGCAGGTGACGCTGGTCAACACCATGACCAACGAAGTGCTCGACGAAGCCGGCGTCGAGCAGAAGTTCGGCCTGCCGCCCCGCCTCATCGTCGACTACCTGACCCTGATCGGCGACAGCGTGGACAACGTGCCCGGCGTGGAAAAGGTCGGCCCCAAGACCGCGGTCAAATGGCTGACGCAGTATGGCAGCCTCGACAGCGTCATCGATCATGCCGGCGATATCGGCGGCGTGGTCGGCGAGAATCTGCGCAAGGCGCTGCCGTGGCTACCGACCGGGCGCGAACTCATCACCATCTGCTGCGACTGCGCCAGCCCCTTGTTCGTCGGCATGCCGCAAAGCCTGGAGGAACTGGCACTCCAGCCCCAGGACAAGGCCAAGCTGGCCGAACTCTACGAACGCTTCGACTTCAAGACCTGGCGCCGCGAGCTCGACCAGCCGGTCGACGCGACCGCTGCGCCGCGCATGGATGCCAACGGCCAGGCCGGCTTCGACTGGGACGAGGCGGCCGCCGCCGCTGAAACCGCTACCGCCCGCGCCGTCACCACGCGCAACTACGAAACCATACTCACCGAGGCTGCGTTGCAGGGCTGGCTCGACAAGCTGAGCCGCGCCGAACTGATGTGCTTCGACACCGAAACCACCAGCCTCGATCCCATGCAGGCGCGCCTGGTCGGCATGTCGTTTTCGCTGCAATCGGGCGAGGCGGCCTACTTGCCGCTGGCGCACGATTACGCCGGGGCGCCGGAACAGCTGAATTTCGAATCCGCACTGGCCTGCATGCGCCCCATCCTCGAGGATGCGGCCATCGGCAAGGTCGGCCAACATCTCAAGTACGACAAGCATGTGCTCGCCAATCACGGTATCAGCCTCAACGGCATCGTGCACGACACGCTGCTGCAGTCCTACGTGCTCGAAAGCCATCGCCCGCACAACATGGACAACCTTGCCTCGCGCCATCTCGACATCCAGACCATCACCTACGAACAGGTGGCCGGCAAGGGCGCCAAGCAGGTGAGCTTCAGCCAGGTGGCGATCGAGCAGGCGGCCGAATATGCGGCCGAGGATGCGGACATCACCCTGCAGCTGCATCAGGCGCTGTCGCCGCAGATCGAACAGGATGCCAAGCTGCAGCATGTCTATCGCCGGCTGGAAATGCCCGTGCTGGAAATCCTCTACGCCATGGAACGCACCGGCGTACTGATCGACAAGACCATGCTGCAGGCGCAGAGCCACGAGCTCGGCCAGAAGCTCATGAACCTGGAACAGCAGGCGTTCGAGCTCGCCGGCCAGCCGTTCAACCTCGGTTCGCCCAAGCAATTGCAGGAAATTTTGTTTGGCAAACTCGGCATCAAGCCGCTGAAAAAGACACCGTCGGGCGCGCCGTCCACCGACGAGGACGTGCTGCAGGAACTCGCGCTCGATCACCCGCTGCCCAAGGTCATTCTCGAACACCGCGGCCTGTCCAAGCTCAAGTCGACCTATACCGACAAGCTGCCGCGCATGATTAATCCGGCCACGGGACGTGTGCACACCTGCTACAACCAGGCGGTGGCCAACACCGGCCGCCTCGCCAGCTCCGAGCCCAACCTGCAGAACATTCCGGTACGCACCGCCGAAGGACGCCGCATCCGCGAAGCCTTCATCGCGCCGCCGGGCAGCGTCATCGTCTCCGCCGACTATTCGCAGATCGAACTGCGCATCATGGCGCACATCTCGCAGGACGAGAGCCTACTCGCGGCCTTTGCCGCCAACGAGGACATCCATCGCGCCACGGCCGCGGAAGTGTTCGGCTGCACGCGCGAGGAAGTCACGAGCGAGCAGCGCCGCTACGCCAAAGTCATCAATTTCGGCCTGATCTACGGCATGAGCGCCTTCGGCCTCGCCAGCAATCTCAACATCGAGCGCGCCGCGGCGCAAAGCTACATCGACCGCTACTTCGCGCGCTATCCCGGCGTGCGCGAATACATGCAGAACACGCGGGAATCGGCCCGGGCCAAGGGCTATGTCGAAACCATTTTCGGCCGCCGCCTGTGGGTGCCCGAGATCAACAGCCCCAACGGTCAGCGCCGCCAAGGCGCTGAACGCGCCGCGATCAACGCGCCGATGCAAGGCACGGCCGCCGACCTCATCAAGCTCGCCATGATCGCCGTGCATGGCTGGATCGCCGAACACAAGCTTGCCACGCGCATGGTCATGCAAGTGCACGATGAACTCGTGCTCGAAGTGCCGGAAAGCGAACTCGATCTGGTCAAGGAAAACCTGCCGCGCCTGATGAGCGATGTCGCCAAGCTCGATGTGCCCTTGCTGGTTGAAACCGGCGTAGGCAACAACTGGGAGGCTGCGCACTAGCATGGGCGCCGCGCCAAGCGCAGCCCCGACTTTCGGCGCCTACATCATCGGCGACGAAATCCTGTCGGGCAAACGCACCGACCGCCATTTCAGCCAGATTGTCGCCATGCTGCAGGCACGCGGCCTGTCTTTGAGCTGGTGTCACTATCTGGGCGACGATCCGCAACGCATCACGGCCAGCCTCCAACGCAGCATGGCCAGCGGCGACATCGTCTTCTGCCTCGGCGGCATCGGCGCCACGCCCGACGACTACACGCGCCAATGCGCGGCCGACGCGGCCGGGCTTGCCATCGAGCGCCATGCCGGCGCCGTGGCCGAAATCGAGGCACAGTTCGGCGAGCGCGCCTATCCGCAGCGGGTGCTCATGGCCGATTTTCCGGCCGGCGCCGCGCTGATCCCGAATCCGATCAACCGCGTGCCTGGCTTCTCTTTGGGCCGGCACCACTTCTTGCCCGGCTTTCCCGAGATGGCCTGGCCCATGATGGCCTGGGTACTCGACCATCACTATGCCGGCACGCTGCACGCGCCAATGTGCATTGAAGCCGCCGTGCGGGTCTACGACGCTGGTGAAAGCCAATTGCTCGACCTCATGCACGACATCGTGCGCCGTTTTCCCGAGGTCAAGCTGTTCAGCCTGCCCAAACTCGATGCACGGCGTACGATAGAACTCGGGGTCAAGGGCGATCCGGCCCTGGTCGCCCTCGCCATGGCCGACATCAGATCCGGCATCACCGCTGCCGGCTTCACCTGGGAAGCGATCGTTTCAAGTTAAAGCTGCCGGTCGCGGGTTTCATGCAGCGCCAGTACCGCCAGCAGGCTCACCAGCGCCGTCAACGACAGATAACCGCCCACCCAGGGCAACCCGCCTCGCGTCACCAGCAATTGCGAAATATATGGCGCCAGCGATGCGCCGAGGATGCCGCCTAGCTGGTAGGCCATGCCGGCGCCGCTGTAGCGCACGGCCACCGGAAATAATTCTGGCAGGAGCGCGCCCATGGGCGCAAAACCGGCGCCCATGACGAACAGCGAGAAGCAAAGAAATAGCGCGATCAGCATCGTCGACCCACTGGCCAGCATCGGCGCCAGCATGAAACCAGCAAGTATCGCCGCGGCGGCCGCGACCAGCAGCACCGGACGCCGGCCCCAGCGATCGCTGGCTTTGGCCGATAACGGCGTCGCCAGCGCCATCCAGCATACGGCACCGCACAGCATGGCGAGAAACTGCGTACGCGGGATGTGCAAGGTAGCGGTGCCGTAGCTCAGGCAGAATACGGTCGCCGTATAGAACAGGCTATAGCACACCACCATGGCCAGCGCGCCCAGCAGCACGGGCTGGAGCTGGGTACGCAACAGCGTCCACAGCGGCGTCTTCAGCGTAGCCTGTTGCTGCAGGGCGGCTGCGAATGCCGGCGTTTCGGCGAGGCGCACACGCACGTAGAGCCCGACCGCCACCAGCAGCGCGCTGAGGAGAAACGGAATACGCCAGCCCCAGGCGTGAAATTCGGCCTCGTCGAGCAGCAGCGTCAGCGCGAGGAAGCTAGCCGTCGCCAGCAGGAAACCGAGCGGCGGCCCCAACTGCGGAAACATGCCGTACCAGCCGCGCTGTCCTACCGGCGCATTTTCAGTCGCCAGCAGCGCCGCGCCGCCCCACTCGCCGCCCAGCCCTAAGCCCTGGCCGAAACGCAACAGGCACAAGGCCGCCGGCGCCCATACGCCCCAGGTCTCATAGCCGGGCAGCAGGCCGATCAGCAGCGTGCACAAGCCCATGACCAGCAGCGTCGCCGCCAGTGTCGCCTTGCGGCCGACGCGATCGCCGAAATGGCCGAAGACGATGGCGCCGAGCGGACGTGCGATGAAGGCGATACCGAAGGTCAGGAAGGCGTCGAGCGATTGCGCCGCCGGGTCGCTGCCGGGGAAAAACACCGGCCCGATGACGAGCGCGGCGGCCATGGCATAGATGTAGAAATCATAGAATTCGATGGCGGTGCCGATGAAGCTGGCGAAGGCGATGCGGACAACATGGAGGTTGGGCGTGTTAGGCGGCATGCGCTGGTTTCTATTGATTAATGATACAGACGATGTGCGCAATGGCGAGCAACAGAGCCAATATACGCAGGCAGCTCCTCCATCGCAACGAGCGCCAAGCAACATTCCCGCAGGGCGGCGGTTCCAGCCGGGGCGTAAAATTTTTCACAGCGCACGCGATTGCATATAAAATTGGCAGCTTTCCCGCCGTATTTTCGTTCCCGTTGCCGGGAGCAAACGGCACGATGCGCTGGCGCCGACGCAGGCACTACCAGCAAAATTTGCTATCGCAGAGACGAATATCGCAGACATGCAAATCGGCCCGTACAAACTGAAAAACAACCTGGTCGTGGCGCCCATGGCCGGCGTCACCGATCGGCCTTTCCGCGTGCTTTGCAAGCGGCTGGGCGCGGGTATGGCCGTCAGCGAGATGGTGACCTCGAATTCGCTGCTGTACGGTAGTGCCAAGACCTTGCGTCGCGCCAACCACGAGGGCGAAGTCGAACCGATCTCGGTGCAGATCGCCGGCGCCGACCCCAAGATGATGGCCGAAGCAGCCAAGTACAACGTCGACAACGGCGCGCAGATCATCGACATCAACATGGGCTGCCCGGCCAAGAAAATCTGCAACGTCATGGCCGGCTCCGCCCTGCTCAAGGACGAACCGCTGGTCGCCCAGATCCTCAAGGCCGTGGTCGGTGCCGTCGATGTGCCGGTAACGCTCAAGATCCGCACCGGTTGGGACAAGCAGAATCGCAATGCCGTCACCGTGGCGAAAATGGCCGAGGACATCGGTATCCAGGCACTGGCCATGCACGGCCGCACGCGCGCTTGCGGCTATACGGGCGA
>CBILOJ010000142.1:0-5386 GCA_966238525.1 uncultured Methylophilaceae bacterium
CGCATGGCATGAAATAAATCGGTTTTGTTATTGAAATGCCAGTACACGGCGCCGCGGGTAACGCCGGCCGCTATAGCAATGTGCTCCATGCTGGTCTGGCTTACGCCTCGAGCCAGAAATTCTGTACGTGCGGCTTCGATGATGCGTTGGCGCGTCAGTTCGGCATCTTCTTTGGTTTTGCGTACCATTTGGAATAGTTTCCGGCGTTAAGCTCGACTTATGTCTGTTTACATACAATGCTGTTTGTATGTAATATACATACACTGCAGTATGTAAGCAAATCATATTGTTTATCTAGACATGGAGTTACGATGGCAGCCCTTAGATTCAACTCAAAAAATTCCGGCGACTTTCCCCTTGCGTATCGCAAGGCTGCCATTGTGTGTATTGCAGCATTCGCATTGTTCGGATGCGGCAAGGAGGACCAGGGTGCCGCTCAGCCTCAGGCGCCTGCAGCGATGCCGGTGACAGTGCTGGAGGCGACGCCAACCAGCGTTCCTATTAGCGCCGAGGCTGTGGCGCAGACCGAGGGCGCCAAGGAAGTCGAAATTCGTCCCCGCGTCGGCGGCATCGTGCTGAAACGTCTCTATGAAGAAGGCGCAACGATCAAGGCCGGCCAGGTCATGTTCCAGATCGATCCAGAACCATTCAAGATTGCTCTGGCGCAAGCAAAAGCCCAGCTTGCCCAGCAGCAGGCGCTCGTCACGCAAACAGCACGTGAAGAAAATCGTTTGCAAGGTCTGCTGGCGTCGCAATCTATCAGTCAGCGTGAATACGACAACGCAGTTTCCGACAGTGCCATGGCACAGGCCACATTGCAGCAGGCCGCGGCGAATGTACACGAAGCCGAACTAAACCTCTCGTACACCACGGTTGAAGCACCGGTAAGCGGTATTGCCGGCCGCTTTCAGCTTTCGGAAGGTGTATTGGTCGCGGCCAATACCACCTTGCTGACGACAGTGGTGCAGATATCGCCGATCTGGGTGCGTTTCAGCTTTTCCGACAATGTTTTGAGAACATTGGGCGGCCGGTTGACCGAAGCCAACGTGGATAAGGTGACGCTGATACTGCCAGACGGTTCGGAATACAAGCAGCCTGGCAAGCTTAATTTCGCCGCAAGCCAGATCGATCCGTTGCTCGGTACGCAACAATTGCGTGCCACTTTCGACAATGCCGATCACCGTCTGCTACCCGGACAGTTCGTTCGTGCGCGTGTGACCGTAGGCAAGCGCGACGGCGTTTTCCTCGTGCCGCAGTCAGCGGTAATGACTACGGATGAAGGCAAACTCGTCTTCGTCGTCAACGAAAAGAATGAAGTTACGCCGCGTCCGGTCAAGGCTGGTGATTGGCTCGGTAGCGACTGGATCATACTCGACGGGCTGAACGCGGGCGACAAGGTGATCATCGACAATATCATCAAGCTGCGTCCAGGCATGCCAGTCAAGCCGCACGCACAGGGCGAGCAACAAAATCCGGCACCTGCAGCCACTTCCGGCAAGCCAGCTTAAGCGGGAACGATCATGACCAGATTCTTTATCACCCGACCTATTTTTGCCTCGGTCCTGTCTATCATCATTGTGCTGGCAGGCCTGGCGGCTGCGCTCAATCTGCCGATTGCGCAATATCCGCAAATTGCGCCGCCAACCGTTATTATTACCGCCACTTATCCTGGCGCCAGCGCCGACACGCTATCGAAGACCGTAGCTGCACCTATCGAGGAGCAGCTGAGCGGTGTTGAAGGTCTGCTTTATTTCAATTCCAGCGCCGACTCCAGCGGCACGCTGACCATTACCGCTACTTTCGATGTTGGCACGGATGCCGACCAGGCGACCTTCAACATCAGCAATCGCGTCAATATCGCATTGCCGCGATTGCCTGATGAAGTGCGACGCACCGGTCTCATCATTCAGAAGCGTTCGAATGACTTGCTGCTGGTGGCAATGCTGACTTCGCCGAGCGGCAAGTACGATCCATTGTTTCTGAGCAATTACGGGACACTTAATGTACTGGACGAGCTGAAGCGCATTCCAGGTGTTGGTGATGCAACGATCTTCGGCGCGCAGGACTACTCGATGCGTATCTGGCTAAGGCCGGACCGTATGGCGCAACTCGGCGTGACCACGACTGACATTGCCAATGCAATCCAAACGCAGAACGCGCAATACGCTGCAGGCAAGATCGGCCAGGACCCGGCACCCGACAGCCAGCAAATCGTTTATACCGTTACTGCACGCGGCCGACTGCTGCAGCCCGAGGAATTCGGCAATATTATCCTGCGTTCCGATGGTCCGCGCGGAGTATTGCACCTCAAGGACGTGGCTCGAATCGAGCTTGGTGCCCAGAACTACAACATCAGGACGACGCTGGACGGCAAGCCAGGCGTGGCGCTGGGTACGTACCTGCAAACCGGCGCCAATGCACTGGATACCGCCAATGCCATCAAGGCCAAACTGGAAGAGCTCAAGGCCAAATTCCCGGAAGGCATGGACTATGCCATTCCTTACGACACCAGTGACTTCGTTAAGTCGTCGATCATGGAGGTTGTTAAAACCCTGGGCGAAGCCATGGTGCTGGTCGTGCTCGTGGTCTTCATTTTCCTGCAGAGCTGGCGTGCAACGCTGATTCCTGTCATTGCAGTACCGATTTCGCTGATCGGCACCTTTGCCGGACTTCATCTGTTTGGTTTCTCGATCAACACACTGACCTTGTTCGCCATGGTGCTGTCGATCGGTATCGTCGTTGACGATGCCATCGTCGTGCTCGAAAACATCGAGCGGCTCATGACCGAGGAGAAACTGTCGCCGCTCAATGCAGCCATCAAGTCCATGCAGCAAGTATCGAGCGCGGTCGTGGCCATCGTACTGGTGCTGTGTGCCGTGTTCGTGCCGGTCGCCTTCCTCGGTGGTATTGCCGGTGAACTATATCGCCAATTTGCAGTGACAGTAGCAGTGGCAGTTGTGATCTCGGGTGTCGTAGCACTGACGTTGACACCTGCGCTTTGTGCCATTCTGCTCAAGGCAGTACATGGCGAATCGAAGTTTTTCCGCCCGTTCAATCGCGGCTTCGGCCATCTGACCAACTTCTATACCCGCGTTGTCAGTTTGACGTTGCATCACAGGATCATAGGCGCCATCGTGTTTGCCGGTATCATCGGCATCGCCCTCTATCTGGTCAAGATTGTGCCGAGTGGATTCGTGCCGCCCGAGGATCAAGGCTACGTGATCTCAGCGATCATGTTGCCGGACGGTGCCACACTCAACCGCACCAGCAAGACCACTGAAGCCGTGCGGGCTGCCATCCACGAGGATCCTGCGGTCTGGACCGAGTTCATCATCAACGGCCTCGATCTCATCGGTGGTGCGAACAAGACCAGTTCCGGCACCATGTTCGTGCGCATGAAAGATTGGGACGAACGTACCGCCACTGCCGAAGATATTGTGGGTAAATTGTTCGGTATCGGCGCACAGCAGCCCGATGGGATGGCGATCGCCTTCAATCCTCCGGCAATACGCGGTCTTGGCACTTCGGGCGGTTTCGAAATGTATGTGCAGAGTCGTGGCGATGCCGATCCTAAACGTCTGTCGGCTGTGGTCAACAACTTCCTTGATGCATTGAGGAAAGAGCCGCGCCTGACCGGTATCAACTCGTTCTTCCGGCCCACCGTGCCGCAGCTTTACATCGAAGTGGACGAAGCCAAAGCCATTGCCCAAGGCGTGCAGGTGGCGGATATCTACGCCACGCTGCAAAGCACGATGGGCTCGCTCTATGTCAACGACTTCAATCGTTCCGGCCGCACTTATCGTGTCCAGCTGCAAGCTGAGCCGGAGTACCGCATGCAGCCGGAAGATCTGGGTGATGTTTATGTGCGCTCGAATACCGGGGCGATGGTGCCGCTGTCGGCTTTAAGCAAAATCACCAATATTGTCGGTGCCGAGCAATTGGAGCGTTATAACGGTTTGCTGTCGGCAAAGGTGCTCGGTAGCGGCGCACCCGGTGTCAGCTCCGGCGAGGCGATTGCCTTAACGGAGAAGATTGCTGCGGAAACCCTGCCGGACGGTTATCAAATTGCCTGGACCGGCCAGGCTTACCAGGAAAAGCGCATTGGGTCGGCAGCAATATTCGCCTTCAGTTTCGCCATTATCATGGTCTTCCTGATTCTGGCGGCACAGTTCGAAACCTGGGCTTTGCCATTGGCGGTCATTATGGCTGTGCCTTTCGCGTTAACCGGGGCGCTGATAGCAGTCCTGGTGCGCGGCATGCCGAATGACATTTACTTTCAGATCGGGCTGATCACCTTGATCGGCCTGGCGGCGAAGAATGCCATTCTGATCGTGGAGTTCGCCAGTCAGAAGCTGGAAGAGGGCATGCCGGTGGCTGAGGCGGCGCTGGAAGCGGCGCGGCTGAGATTCCGGCCTATCGTCATGACCTCCATGGCGTTCGTGCTCGGTATCGTGCCGCTTCTGGTCGCTACCGGTGCAGGCTCCGCAGCGCGCCGTTCCATGGGAACCGGTGTGTTCGGCGGCATGATACTGGCAACTTTCGTTGCCACCATCTTCATTCCGCTATTCTTTACTTGGCTAACGCGCAAGCGCGATGGCAGGCCGGTTGAAAACGCTTACGAGGAAAAGGCATGATGCCACGCTTGAAATTGACTTACTTGGCAGCGCTTTCCGCCTTGCTGCCAGCTTGCGCGCTGGTCGGACCTGATTACCAAAGGCCCGAGATCGACATGCCGGCGCAGTATGGAACTACGCAAGATGTGCAGAATGGAGCGGCGGAAATTTCCAGCACCTGGTGGGAGCTGTATCAAGATCCCGTGCTGAATGATCTCGTGGCAAAAACGCTACAGAACAACGTTGACATTCAGGTCGCTGTTGCCCGTGTGGAAGAGGCCGATGCCTTCCTGCGTGAGGTCGGCTCGGCATTATTCCCGACGGTGGACTTGCAAGGCACCGCGACGCGTGCCCGAGTGACCGAAGCGGGTGCATTTCCTGTATTCACGGCTAATCCACGTAATGACTACATCGTCAGTGCAGGTACATCATTCGAGATTGACTTCTGGGGCAAGCTACGGCGAGCCAAGGAGGCTGCACGCGCGCAAGCACTCTCCACGCGTTATGCTGGAGATACTGTACGCTTGTCATTGGCCAGTCTGGTCGCCAGCAACTACCTGCAGCTGCGTAGTCTTGATTCCCAAATCGCCTTATCGCGAGAAAGCCTGAAAAGTCGGGAGGAAAGCCTTGCCTTGACTCGTCGCCGGCTCGAAGGCGGCGTGGCCTCGATACTGGAAGTGCATCAGGCAGAATCCGCTACTGCCAACCTGGTCGCGCAAATTGCTGAGCTCGTGCGTTTGCGGGCCCTGGCCGAGCATCAGTTGGCGGTGTTG
>CBILOJ010000143.1:0-5301 GCA_966238525.1 uncultured Methylophilaceae bacterium
AATGGGAACGTCATCAGGCCATGGCCATGAAAATCTTGATTTTATTGCGCGAGATGGTTGGAGGATAAAGGGGCTTGCTGAAGCAGAATTCGAGAGGTCTGATACCCTGCCGAGGAATGAGCAAGGGAAGTTCGCAGTGCAGCGTTGGCTGCATTGCTGATATAACGCCCTTACAGGAGCTAGGCTATGCCATCGTTAATGTGTCAGGAGAAGCTCTTGTACCAGGAAAACATATGATGCAGCATCAAGACAATCACACCTGCAAAGAACGACCAGACAATGATGGGATCGAGGCATGCGGGCGCGACGCCATGGAACATGTCTGACCAGAAGATGCGCAGGAACAGCAGAAATCCCGCGATGATAAATGCGACGTCAGCCGGAATAAGTAAGCGGAGAAACAGCTTTAGCTTGGCTTTTATGGCTTCAGCCGGCGCAGGATTGGTGCCCATGCGACCGATCACTGCCAACCGGATAGCGCCCACATAAGCTGCTAATGCGATAACCAAACTCAACAGATTGATGGGATCAATTTTCAACATTTGATTGCTCCTCAAGTTGTTGGCGTATTTGGAATGCAGGCCGCAAAGCAATTAAAAAACTATAGCCAACGCCCTAGAGCACTTATGTGCGGCGAGCCACTTTCGACTTATCTTCCCTTTTGATTTTTAAACAAATTTGAGTGGGCCGCATATAGGTTTCAGCATTTTTTCGAGAGTGGCGATGTGCTAGTATTGCAGCATTCATTCGCCTCGCATCCGTCGCATTTCGATGACGAGATTTGCACCGCAGGCATTCCATAGGCAGCCGATGTTGAGTTCACCCAGTCTTTCAGCTACACGCTCCCTCCAGTATTGGCTGGCGTATTGAGCTAGTCGAAAATCCATGCCCGATCTCGAACTCGTCTTTGCTGCTGGCGGCCCATTGGCCGAGTCCATTCCCGGCTACCGCCTGCGCGCGCAGCAATTGGAACTGGCGCAGGCCATCGCCGATGCCATCAAGCATGGCCGCCAGCTCGTGGCCGAGGCCGGCACCGGCACGGGCAAGACTTTTGCCTACCTGATCCCGGCGTTGCTGTCCGGCGGCAAGGTCATTGTTTCCACGGGCACCAAGACGCTGCAGGACCAACTTTTCAACCGCGACCTGCCGGCGGTGCGCGATGCGCTCAAGGTGCCGGTGACAGTGGCGATGCTGAAGGGGCGCGCCAATTACGTCTGCCATTTCCACCTCGAGCGCGCGTTGCGCGAGGGCCGCTTCATTTCGCGCGAGGACGCGAATTACGTGCATGTCATCCGCAACTTCGCCGAGCACAGCAACACGGGCGACAAGAGCGAGCTGACGGCGGTGCCGGAGAACGCAACGATCTGGCCGGCGGTGACCTCGACACGCGACAACTGCATGGGCCAGGAATGCGCCTACTACAAGGAGTGTTTCGTAATGGAGGCACGCAAGCGCGCGCTGGCGGCCGACGTGGTGGTGGTCAACCATCACTTGTTCTTTGCCGACGTCATGCTGCGCGACGAGGGCGTGAGCGAATTGCTGCCGAGCGCCAACACCGTCATCTTCGACGAGGCGCACCAGCTGCCCGAAGTCGCCGGCCTGTTCTTCGGCGAGGATGTTACGACTTCACAGCTCATGGAGCTCGCGCGCGATGCCTATGCCGAGCACTTGACCACGGCCAAGGATTGCCTGGCCCTGCCCGAGGCCACGGCCAAGCTGGAGAAGGCGGTGCGCGATTTCCGCCTCGTGTTCAATTTCGAGGGCGCGCGCATGCCGGTGCAGAAGGCGCTGGCGCTGCGGAATTTCGAGTCGGCCTATGACGAAATGCTGGCGCGGCTCAAGGCGCTGACGACCGTGCTGGAAACCCAGGCCGAGCGCGATCCGGCAATCGAAAATTGCTACCAGCGCGGGTTGAATCTTACCGAGCTGTTCCAGCGCTGGCGCCAGGCGGAGAATGCCGACCTTGTGCGCTGGGTGGAGGTGTTCAGCCAGTCGGTGCAGCTGCATGCGACGCCGCTGTCCGTGGCCGAAAGCTTCGGCAAGCAGCTCAACGCGCAGCCGCGTTCTTGGATTTTCACGTCGGCGACCTTGGCCGTTAAAAGTAATTTCAGCCATTACATTGCACAGATGGGGCTGGAGCAGGCCGAGACCGGCCACTGGGAAAGCCCGTTCGATTACGGCCAGCAGGCGCTGCTCTATGTGCCGCCGGACATGCCCGAGCCCAACAGCGCGATCTACGCCTCTGCGGTCGTCAGTGCCGCTTTCCCCGTGATCCAGGCCAGCAAGGGACGCGCTTTCGTGCTGTGCACGAGCTTGCGCGCCATGCGCGACATTCACGTGTTGCTCAAGGACAAGCTCGAAAGCGCTGGCCTCGATTATCCATTGCTGCTGCAGGGTGAAAGCTCGCGCAGCGAACTGCTCGAGCGCTTCCGCAGGCTCGGCAACGCGGTGCTGGTGGGTTCGCAAAGCTTCTGGGAAGGCGTGGACGTGCGCGGCGAAGCCTTGTCCGCCGTCATCATCGACAAGCTGCCGTTCGCACCGCCCGACGACCCCGTGCTCGCGGCGCGTATCGACAAGATGAACGCCGAGGGCCGCAACGCCTTCATGGAGTACCAGCTGCCGTATGCCGTGATCACGCTCAAGCAGGGAGCCGGCCGATTGATCCGCGACGAAGCGGACCGCGGCGTACTCATGATCTGCGACCCGCGCCTGATCAGCAAACCCTACGGCCGCCGCATCTGGCAGAGCCTGCCGCCGTTCAGGCGCACGCGCAATCTGGCGGAGGTGGAAGCCTTCTTTGAGTCGGCGCAAGACGAAACCGAAGCAGCCCCATCCTGACCATTGGCTACGGCACAGGCTTCCTGTCATGGCCGAGGGAATTTGCGGACCCAATCCAGGTCAGCCATGACTTGCATCAACGATAACGAGGAACCCAGCATGGAAAACAAGACCACGATAGGCTTTATCGGCCTCGGCGCGATGGGCGAAGCCATGGCCGCCAACCTGCTCGCCGCCGGCTTCTCGGTACGCGTCTATAACCGCAGCGCCGAAAAGACGATCCCGTTGCAGCAGAAGGGCGCCAGCGTCGCCGCCACACCGCGCGAAGCAGCCGAGGGCGCCGATATCGTCATCACCATGCTGTCCAACGACGCTGTGCTGGAAGCGGTGACGCTGGGCGCCGATGGCGTGCTGGCCGGGCTCAAGCCTGGCGCCGTGCATCTTTCCATGAGCACGGTGTCGCCCGAGACTTCGCGCCGGCTCGCAGCGCTGCATGTGGACAAGGGAGCGCATTACGTGGCGTCACCGGTATTCGGCCGGCCGGAGATGGCGGCGGCGAAGAAGCTGTGGATCTGCGTTTCCGGCCATGCCGGTGCAATCGAAACGGCCCGGCCCGCGCTGACGGCCATGAGCCAGGGCTTGTTCACCTTTGGCGACGATGCCGGCGCCGCCAACATCGTCAAGCTCAGCGGCAATTTCATGATCGCGTCCTGCGTGGAAACCATGGCCGAGGTCGCCACACTGGCCGAGAAAAACAGCATCGCGCCCGAGGCCGTGCTGGGGATGCTGACTTCCACCATCTTCGCCTGTCCCATGTACCAGCGCTATAGCGACATCATCGTCAAGCAGGACTACGAGCCGGGCTTCAAGCTTGCGCTCGGCTTCAAGGACATGAATCTGATCCAGGGCATTGCGCTGGCCAGCCAGACGCCGATGCCCTTGCTGGGCGTGGTCCAGCAGCGTTATCTGAGCGCGATGGCCGACGGGCGCGAAGGGCAGGACTGGAGCGCGATTGCGCTCAACGCACGTGCCGATGCCGGGCTGCCGCGCACGCGCTACGCCTGAGACGACGTTGCTACACGCGGTTTGCTCGGCAGGTTGGCGAAGCTGACGGCGCCGATCACGAGCGCGCCGCCGATGAGCTGGACGTGCGTGGGCGGCTGGCCTTCGAATGCGGCGATCACCATGGACGCTACCGGCACCAGGTTGAGGAAGATGGCCGCACGTGCAGCGCCGATGCGGGCGATGCCGGCATTCCAGAACAAATAGGCCAGTACGCCGCCGCCGATCGCCATGGTCAGCAGCGCCGCGCCGGCATGCAAACTCGGCATGACGAACGGTTCGCCGCTGATCAGGGCCACCAGGGTCAGCGCCAGGGCACCCACGGTCATGATGCCGGCTGTGCTGGCGACGCCGCTGGTGTCTCGCGGCATCAGCTTTTTCACGTAGACGTTGTAAAACGCCCAGCTCAGGCAGGCCGCGAGCAGGAACAGGTCGCCGAGCGCCACGTGCAGCTGCGCGCCGGCGCCGAGCACGACGATGGCGACGCCTGCCAGCCCGACCGGGAAACCCAGCCACTGCCGCAGACTCGGCCGTTCACGCGTGACGACATAGGCAATCAGGCTGGTCAGCAGCGGATTGAGCGCCATGATCAAGGCGCCATTGACGGCCGAAGTGCGCTTCATGCCGAGGAAAAACAGCAGGTTGAAGCCGAACACGCCGATGATGCCGAGCGCCGCATAGCTTTTCGCATGGCGCAGCGGCACGCGCTCGCCGCGATAAAACGTGAGCGCCAGCATGATGGCAGCGGCGAGCAGGTAACGCACGGAGGCGGCAACGTAGGGATGCATCTCGGCCACCACCGGCACGGCCAGGTTGAAGTTGGCGCCCCACAGGATGGCGGTGACGGCGAGCAGCAGATAGGTAACGAACATGGAGCGCGGTTCTTATTGATAGTGGGATGGCAGCCATGGGCGGGCAGGCGCCGCAGGTATTCTAATCCAGCCAGCCTTCTTCGCGCATGACGGCGGTAATGGCGGGCACCAGCGGCTGCGGCAGGCGGATCATGCTCAGCGCCGCCTGCCGCGCTTGCGGCGAAACCTTGTGCAAGGTCTTGCGCAGAATGTCGTGCAGCTTGGCCTCGTCGTATTCCGGATGCATGGCGACGAAATCTTCCAGGTAATGCTCGACGAAAACGAGCACGACCACGTCTTCCAGCGCCTGCATCTCGGGTTCGGAGAGCGGTAGCGCTTTCTGAACCAGCGCTGCGACGCGCGCGATTTCGGCATCGTCGTAACCGGCTTCGCGCAGCAATTGCGTCGCCAGCTCCGCATGGAAAACCTTAAGCTTCTGCCGCCACTGGTGGTAGCCGGGCCGTGTCATCGGAAAGTCGCTGCGCGCGATTTTCCAGCGCTGGATGTGCTGGCAGCGCACGGCGAGGCGCAAGGTTTCCACAGCGTCGGGCATGTAGCGCGCCAGCATCTCGCTCATGCGCTGCGCATACAGCAGCTCTTTCGGGTATTC
>CBILOJ010000144.1:0-5300 GCA_966238525.1 uncultured Methylophilaceae bacterium
TGCGGCCGCTATCTGGCAGGCAAGCCGGTACGGCCATCGGCCGAGGCGCCGCACATGGCCAGCCGCCTGGCTGTTCAGCAATGGGCGCGCGACTGATGCTGCGCCGTTGCCAATGCCTGCTCGGCGCCGGCTGGCGCTTCGTGCGTCGCCTGTCCGGCGACGATGCCTATGAGCGTTATCTCAAACAGCATGCCGAGCACGGACACGAGGAGCCACCATTGTCGCGCAAGGAATTTTTCAAGCAATGGCAGGACGGCAAGTGGAAGGGCATCAAGCGCTGCTGCTGAAGCGGGTAGTCTGAAGCGGCCTTTAGCACAAAGGCCGGAGGCCTAGCTCGGAAATTTCCCCTGGTCTTGGGATTGGATGCGCTCGAGGTCCTGGCGGGCGCCAGCGAGCATGTCCTGCAACTGGTCGGAGGGCGATGGAATGTGTACGGCGCAGCCTACTGAAACCGTCAGATAATGTTCGGGCGGCGCATCGAGGATTTTCAGCTTTTGCACGCGATCGCGGATGCGTGCCGCATGTTCTTCCGCCTGTGCCGCCGTCATGTCGGCGGCGAGCACGATGAAGCGGTCGGCCTCGTCGCGGGCGACGAAATCCGAAGCCCTTCTGAACAGCAGTTTAAGCGTGCGCGCTATTTTCTGCAGCGCGTAATCGGCGGAGCGATGGTCATGCCGGGCCGTAAACGTATCGAAATGATCGACATCGATCAGGAACAGCGCCAGGCATTCTTTCTTGCGCACGGCGATTTTCCACTGGATGCCGAACTGGAGATCGAAGAAGTCGCGATTGTAGACGCGCGTCAGCGTATCCATGGCACCCATGCGCTGCAGCAATTGCTGCTGCTGGTTGGCATTTTCCGCCTCGGCTTCCTGCTTCAAATCGGTAAGCGGCAAGCCCAGTGCTGTCAGATCCACCATCGTTTACTCCGGATTGCGTTCGGCCGTTAGCGCATGTCGCCGGTGCGGCGCAATGCGTTCTTCGGCTCCAATTGCTGCAAGCATGCACCGCGCCAGGCAGTTTGGCAATCCGCCGTTCCCGGATAACTGGCGATAAACCTCAAGCGCGAAAGTCGCCGCGACAACGAAACGGCGATCGGCTGGTGCAGGCGGCAATGCAAGCGATGGCGTACGCATCGCCGCATTGCCGGGCGTGAGGACTTTAGATCACGCCCTGCGCCAGCATGGCGTCGGCTACCTTGACGAAGCCGGCGACATTGGCGCCATCGACATAACTTATCGTACCGTCGGCGCGACGGCCGTGCTGCACGCAGGCTTCGTGGATGCTGCACATGATGGCGTGCAGGCGCGTATCCACTTCCTCGCGTGGCCAGGACATGCGCATGGCGTTCTGGCTCATTTCCAGGCCTGAGGTGGCAACGCCGCCGGCGTTGCTGGCCTTGCCCGGCGCGAACAGCACGCCGTTGTTTTCGAAAACCTTGGCTGCTTCATAAGTGGACGGCATGTTGGCGCCTTCGGCGACGCAGACGACGCCGTTCTTCACCAAGTTGGCGGCATCGTTGCCGTCGAGCTCGTTCTGCGTCGCGCACGGCAGGGCGACGTCGACCGGCACATGCCACGGGCGCATGCCGGCATGGAATGCGACGCCGGTTCTCTCGGCATATTCGCTGACGCGGCCGAACAAATGGTTCTTGACCTCCATCAGTTCAGCCAGCTTTTCCGGCGTGAAGCCGGCTTCATCGACCACGGTGCCGCTGGAGTCGGAAACCGTCACCACCTTGGCGCCGAGCGCCATGGCTTTTTCCAGTGCGTATTGCGCCACGTTGCCCGATCCCGAGATGCTGACGCGCAGGCCGTCGAAGCTGCGGCCGGCTTGCTTGAGCATTTCTTCGGCGAAATAAACCGTGCCGTAGCCGGTAGCTTCTGGCCGGATCAGCGAGCCGCCGAAGCTCAACCCCTTGCCGGTGAGCACGCAATCGGCGCGGTTGGTGATTTTCCTGATCATGCCGTTCATGAAGCCGATCTCACGGCCGCCGACGCCGATGTCGCCGGCCGGAATGTCGGTGTCCGAGCCTACATGGCGGAACAATTCGCTGGCGAAAGCCTGGCAGAAGCGCATGACTTCGCCCGGGCTCTTGCCCTTGGGGTCGAAATCGGAGCCGCCCTTGCCGCCGCCCATGGGCAGCGTGGTCAGGGCGTTCTTGAAGGTCTGCTCGAAAGCAAGGAATTTCAGTACCGACAGGTTGACCGAGGGATGGAAGCGCACACCGCCCTTGTAGGGGCCGATGGCGGAATTGTGCTGGATGCGGTAACCGCGATTGACCTGGACTTCATTGTGATCGTCTACCCACGAGACGCGGAACAGGATGATGCGTTCGGGTTCCAGCAGCCGGTCCAGCAGGCCGTGTTCGGCATACTTCGGGTGCTGCTGGATGAAGGGCCACAAGCTGCCCATGACTTCGGTCACGGCCTGATGGAATTCCGGCTGGTTGGCATCACGCGCGGCGACATGGTCCAACAGGTTTTCAAGCGATTGATATTTCATGGCTTACTCTTCAATTAACGTTAGTTAAGGATAGCGCGGCGAAGCGCGATTAACTGGCAAAAGCGGCGTGCAGCGCAGCGACCAGGTAGCCGTGGTCGAGCACGCCCGCGCTTTCGCGCAGGCTGTGCATGGCCCACATCGGTGATCCCACGTCCACGCTGGCAATACCCAGGCATGCGGCGACGATCGGTCCGATGGTGCTGCCGCAGCCGAGATCGGTGCGATGTGCATATTGCTGGAACGGCACGCCGGCACTTGCGCACAGGGCAATGAAACGCGCAGCAGTGTCGGCGCCGGTGCTGTAGCGGTGATTGGCGTTGATCTTGATCACCGGGCCGCCATTGACCATGACCTTGTGTTGCGGCTCATAGGCAGCCGGGAAATTCGGATGATAGGCATGTGCCATGTCGGCGCTGATGAAGAAGCTGCGGGCAAAGGCGCAGCGTCGTGCTTCCTCGTCGGCCTTTTCATGTGCCGCAATCCGGCCCAGGATATCGGCGATGAAGCTGCCGCCGGCGCCGGCCGCGCTTTCACTGCCGATTTCCTCGTGATCGAACAGAGCGCACACGCAGGTGGCTGCAGGCGCGTCGGACTGCTGCAGCGCCGTCAATGCGGCATGGCACGAGGCCAAGTTGTCGAGCTGGCTGTCGGCGATGAATTCCCGTTCCGCACCCCACAACACGCCTTTTTGCGTGTCGTAGACATTGAATTCCCAGGTCAGGATGTCGCGGCATTCGACCTCTAGCGCAGCGCCGACGAGCTCGAGAAAGCGCGTGTGGGCCTGCGCCGTATCGGCCGCGAAGCCGAAAATCAGTGGTAGTTCGTTCTGCTTGTTGAACTTGAGGCCATGGTCGTTGACCTCGCGGTTCATGTGGATGGCGAGGTTGGGCAGCCGCACCATGGGTGCTTCGAATCGCAGCAGCCGGCTTTGCAGGCCGCTACCGTCGCGTAGATGCACGCGGCCGGCGAGGCTCAGGTCGCGGTCGGCGAACGTGGCAAGGATGGGACCGCCGTAGACCTCGACGCCGAGGCGCGCAAGACCGTCGCTGGCGTAGGGCGCCTTGGGTTTCAGCCGCAAGCCGGGTGAGTCGGTATGGGCGCCGACGATGCGGAAACCGCTGCCGGCAAGCGGCGCACTGCCCAGGACGAAGGCGATCAGGGACGAGCCGGCACGCGTGACGAAATATTTGCCGCCGGCTTCGAGCTGCCAGCGTTCGGTCTCATGCAATTCGCTATAGCCATGGCTCTGCAACTGTTGCGTGGTAGTCGCCACGGCATGCCACGGGCTGGGGCTGGCGTCGATGAAGTCGAGCAATGCCTGCGCGTGCGCAGTGGCAGGGGAATCCAGGGTCATAGCAGACGGGTTCGCAAAAGGTGGAGGTCAGGCAACATGGCAGGCGGGATGGTTCATGCCGTGCGCCATGATCTGCGCCACAGCCAGAGGCCGATGATAATCATGGGCAGGCTCAGCCACTGGCCCATACTCATGCCCAGCGCCAGCACGCCGAGGAAGCTGTCGGGTTCGCGCGTGAATTCGACCAGGAAGCGGAAGGCGCCATAGCCGATCAGGAACAGCGCCGATACCGATCCCACCGGGCGCGGTTGGCGCGAATACAGCCACAGGATCAGGAACAGCACGATGCCTTCGAGGCCGAATTCGTAAAGCTGCGACGGGTGACGCGCGATGCTGTCGACCTTGGGAAAGACCATGCCCCATGGCAGGTCGGTGGCTCGCCCCCACAGTTCGCCATTGATGAAATTGCCCAGGCGTCCGGCGCCCAGGCCCAGCGGCACCAGCGGCGCGACGAAATCCATGATGGCCAGCCAGCGCTTGCCGGTCTTGCGTCCGTAGAGCCACATGGCTGCCAGCACGCCGAGGAAGCCGCCGTGGAACGACATGCCGCCTTGCCACAGGGCAAAAATTTCCAGCGGATGGCCGAGGAAGTAGCCGGGCTGGTAAAACAGCACATAGCCGAGCCGGCCACCGAGGATGACACCGAGCGCACCGTAGAACAGCAAGTCGTCGAGCTCGCTCGTCTGCCAGCCGTAGTTGGGATCGCGCGCCAAATTACGGCGGATGCGCAACTTCCCCAGCCATAGCACACTCAAAAAAGCGACCAGGTACATGAGTCCGTACCAGTGCACTGCGAGGGGGCCGAGATGGATGGCGACGGGGTCGAATTGCGGGTGGATCAGCATGAGGGCCTGGGTCGGAATGAGTTAGAATGATGAAATTATACGTTTTATTTGAGGTTTGACATGCCTGCATATCGCTCACGCACTACTACATACGGCCGCAACATGGCCGGCGCCCGCGCTTTATGGCGCGCGACCGGCATGAAAGATGAAGATTTCAGCAAGCCCATCATTGCCGTCGCCAACTCCTTCACGCAATTCGTGCCGGGCCATGTGCATCTCAAGGACATGGGCCAGCTGGTGGCGCGCGAGATCGAAAAGGCCGGCGGCGTTGCCAAGGAATTCAACACCATCGCCGTCGACGACGGCATCGCCATGGGCCATGGCGGCATGCTCTACAGTCTGCCTAGCCGCGACCTCATCGCCGACAGCGTGGAATACATGGTCAACGCGCACTGCGCCGACGCGCTCGTCTGCATCTCCAACTGCGACAAGATCACGCCCGGCATGCTGATGGCCGCGTTGCGCCTCAACATCCCGGTAGTCTTCGTTTCCGGCGGACCCATGGAAGCGGGCAAGGTCAACTGGCAAGGCGGCATCCGCAAGCTCGACCTGGTCGATGCCATGGTCGAAGCGGCCGACAGCCATGTCAGCGACGA
>CBILOJ010000145.1:0-5292 GCA_966238525.1 uncultured Methylophilaceae bacterium
CTGATCGCCATTCTCGGCAATGTCATCATCGTGCTGCCGTTTGCCATCCTGCTGGGCGGATGGTTCTACGGTTTCAGCGGCCATCACTACGTGACGCCGGAAAAGGCAGCGCACATGCTGGTTGAGGTCGATCCGGTGCATAGCGGTTCGGTGGTTTACGCCGCCATCGCCGGCCTCTGTTTGTTCTTGTCCGGCCTGATCGCCGGTTATCACGACAACATGTCCATGTACAACAAGATTCCGCAACGCCTGCGCGCCTTGCGCTGGTTACGGAAACTGCTGGGCGAGGAGCGCCTGGATCGTGTGGCGGGCTACATCGAAAACAACCTCGGCGCCCTGGCCGGCAACTTCTATTTCGGCTGCCTATTGGGCGGCATGTCGGGATTAGGCGTGCTGCTCGGTCTGCCGATCGATATCCGCCACATCACGGTATCGTCGGCTTTCGTCGGCTTTTCCTTCGTCGGGCTCGACTTCGCCATCAGCCTGCAGGTGTTGTGGATGACGGCACTCGGCATTGCGCTCATCGGCTTCATGAACCTGAGCGTGAGCTTCAGCCTGGCGCTTTATGTAGCGATGAAGTCGCGCAAGGTGGGTTTCAAGCAGTGGCGCCAGCTCATGGTGCAGCTGGGCTGGCGCTTATGGCAGCGCCCGCGCGCCTTTCTGCTGCCGCCTGCACGCGGCGCGGTGGATGAGCAGGCCGGGCACTGAGCGGCGCGTCGCCGTAAGTGTCAGGCCGGCGTTTCGCCGCCGTCTTCGCAGATTTCGCGCAGCAGGCGGAACAGTTCGCGGCTGCTTTTGGGCGGCTTGTTGTCGAGCTGCTCGCGCCGGCTGTTGCGGATCAGCGTACGCAGCTGCTGGCTATCGGTGCCGGGATAGCGCTGCATGAATTCGGACAGCGCGCCTTCTTCCTGCAACAGGCGTTCGCGCCAGCGCTCGATCTGGTGGAAGTGCGCGGTTTCGGCGCTGTGCTTGCCTTCCCAGCGCTGCAATTGGTCGATGATGGGCGCGGGGTCGATGTCGCGCATGAGCCGGCCCAGATACTGCATCTGCCGGCGCAGCGCGCCATTGGATGTGATGCGCTTGGCTTCGTTGACGGCGTCGGACAAAGCCTCCGGCAGCTCCAGCTTGGCAAGCTTGTCCTTGGGCAAAGCCACGAGCTTGACGCCGAGGTCCTGCAGGGCATCCATCTCCGCCTTGCGACGGGTCTTGCTGATAGGTTCCGGCGCTTCCTGTTCGGTGTCCGGCGAACCGACTGTCTTATGTTTCATGCTGGGTTATGATATCAGCTTTTGCCGAAAGCCTTTCCGTGAGCGCAGACGAATTGACGCAAGCCCGTTTCACCATGTCCCTCGATGATCTCAAAGCCATGAGCGCGCGCGTGGTGCATCTTGCCAAAGAGGCAGGCGCCAGTGCCGCCGAGGCCGAGGTCAGCCTGGGTACCGGGCAGAACGTGTCAGTGCGCATGCGCGAAACCGAAACCATCGAGTACAACCGCGACAAGGGAATTTCGGTCACGGTGTATTTCGGCCAGCGCCGCGGCCATGCCAGCAGTTCCGACCTGTCGCCGCAAGCGCTGCAGGATACGGTAGCGGCGGCCTGCAACATCGCGCGCTATACCGCCGAGGATCCGTTCTGCGGACTGGCCGATCCGGCATTGATGGCGCGCGATATCCCCGATCTCGACCTGCATCATCCGTGGTCGTTGTCGGTCGACGACGCCATTGCCCTGGCCAAGGAATGCGAAGCGGCCGCGCTCGCCGTGGACCCGCGCATCGCCAACTCCGAGGGCGCCGCCGTTTCTACCTACGAAGGCTTGTTCGCCTACGCCAACAGTCACGGTTTTGCCGCCGGTTATCCGAGTTCGCGCCACAGCCTGAGCTGTTCGGTCATTGCCGAGGACGGCGGCAATATGCAGCGCGATTACTGGTACAGCAGCGCGCGTGCCGCCGCCGATCTTGATTCTGCCCAGGCGGTCGGCCGCGTCGCCGGCGAGCGCACGGTGCGCCGTCTCGGTTGCCGGCGACTCAAGACGGCACAGGTGCCGGTGCTGTTCGAAGCGCCGCTGGCGTCGGGATTGATCTCGCATCTGGTCAGCGCGATTTCGGGCGGCAATCTCTACCGCAAGTCGTCCTTCCTGCTCGACAGCCTCGGCCAACAGATCATGGCGCCGCATATTTCCATCCAGGAGGCACCGCACCTGCTGCGTGGTCTTGCCAGCGCGCCCTTCGATAACGAAGGCGTGGCGACGGTGCCGCGCACCGTGGTCGAAGACGGCGTGCTGCAAGGCTATCTGCTGTCGAGCTATTCAGCGCGCAAACTCGGCATGCAATCCACCGGCAATGCCGGCGGCAACCACAATCTCATCATCAGCCACGGCGACCTGGATTTTGCCGGCTTGCTCAAAACCATGGGTACTGGCTTGCTCGTGACCGAATTGCTCGGCCACGGTCTCAACATGGTGACCGGCGATTATTCGCGCGGCGCTGCCGGCTTCTGGGTGGAGGGTGGCGTCATCGCCTATCCGGTCGAGGAAATCACGATTGCCGGCAATGTGCGCGACATGTTCCGGCAGATCGTCGCCGTTGGCAGCGACGTGCTGGTGCAGGGCTCCAAGCAGACGGGTTCCATCCTGATCGAGCGCATGACGGTAGCAGGCGAGTAGCCAGGACCGCATGTTGCTTGCACAAGAAAAAAGCCCCGCATTGCGGGGCTTTTTGTCGTCGGTAGCGCTTATTCTGCGCTGCTTGCCGGCGCGGTTTCTTCTTCTGGCGTCATGTAATCTTCTTCGTTGAATTCATCGAAGAACGGGTCTTCCCGCTTTTCCACATTACCGTCTGCCACCTGGCTTTCACGGCGTTGCAGATAGGCATCGCGCATGAAGGAATACGGATCGAGCGCGGCTTCGTCGAGCAGATCGCTTGCGGGCAGATATTGAGCGCGCGTATCGATGAAATTCAGGATCAGCAGCTGATTGCGGGTGCGCACATCGTCGAGGTAGCTGACCGGGTAGAAAGTGCTGAAGTCGACGGCGAAACCGGTAGCATCACGCACTGAACTTGGGCCGATGAACGGCAGCACGAGATAAGGACCACTGCCCAGGCCCCAATGGCCCAGTGTCTGACCGAAATCTTCGCTGTGCTGTGGTATGTTGTCCATGGAGGCGACATCGAACAGGCCCAGGACGCCGACGGTGCTGTTGACGACGAAACGGCCGGCATCATCCATGGCGTGGCTGAACTTGAACTGCAGCACGTCGTTGACGAGCGTGATCAGCGTGCCCAGGTTATCGAAGAAGTTGTTGACGCCCGAGCGCAACGGGCTCGGCACTACGGCTTTGTAGGCACCGGCGATGGGCTTGATGACGGCTTTGTCGGCAGTGTCGTTGAACTTATAGATGCCGCGGTTCAAACCTTCCAGCGGATCCTTGTTGGCCTGGCTGGCGCAACCGCCCAGACTCAAAGCCAGGATGATGCCGGTAATCGATGCGGTAACCTTGTTAAACATGCTGAATCCCATTAATTGTTATCTTAGCCCTAAGGCGCGGCCTACGGGTCGAGGCGTGGTTAGACGCGACTTTAACCGAGCAATACTGCCTTGTCTACTATTATACACTGGCGTCAATACAGGATTGCGATGCGCCCATGGGCGGGCAGATTTTATCGCGCCGAACGCGTCGGTGCTATCTGCCCGGACTGTAGTTATGACGGCGGTTGGGAGCAAAACATGAGTAATCTCAAGCAGTTTCTCGATAAGCGCCAGCGTGAGGGCGACATTGCGCCGACACTGAGCCTGGTGTTGCGCGACATCGCCGCCGCTTGCGGCGAGATAGCTGTCGCCATCGGCCGCGGCAGTCTTGAAGGCACGATGGGCAGCTTGCAATCGCAAAACGTACAGGGCGAAGTGCAGAAGCAGCTCGACGTCATCGCCAACGATATCTTCCTGCGCCGCGCATCGTTGAGCGGACATGTTGCGGGCATGGCATCGGAAGAAATGGAAGCGCCATGTGAAATGGCCAGAGACGGAGCACCTCCTGCCGCAAGCGCTCCGCGCTACCTGCTGCTGTTCGATCCGCTCGACGGTTCGTCCAACGTCAACGTCAATATCTCGGTCGGCACCATTTTCTCGCTATTACGCTGTCCTGATGGCGTCGCCGAACCCGGCCTGGCGCATTTCCTGCAGCCGGGCAGCGAACAGGTCTGCGCCGGCTACGCCTTGTACGGCACTTCGACCATGCTGGTACTGACGACGGGGCAGGGCGTGGATGGCTTCACGCTCGATACGGCCAACGGGGAGTTCATGCTGACGCATCCGGCCATGCAGATTGACGCCGACAGTGCGGAATTCGCCGTCAATATGTCCAATTACCGTTTCTGGGAAGCGCCGGTGCAGCGCTACATCGACGAGTGTCTGCAGGGCGCCGAGGGTCGCCGCCGCAAGGATTTCAATATGCGCTGGGTGGCGTCCATGGTGGCCGAGGTGCATCGCATCCTCGTGCGCGGCGGTGTGTTCATGTATCCCATGGACAGCAAGATCAGAAAGCAGGGCGGCAAACTGCGCTTGCTGTACGAGGCCAACCCCATGAGCTTCATCGTCGAACAGGCGGGCGGCGCGGCTTCGACCGGCCGCGGCCGCATTCTGGATATTGTGCCGACGGCGCTGCATCAGCGTGTGCCGGTCATCCTCGGCGCACGCCACGAGGTAGCGCTGCTCGATTCCTATCATTGAAGCGAGGCCTGGGTAAGACAACGTACGGTAAAAGCGTGCAGCCGGACTTAGAGTGTAGCAACTGAATGCCTGAGGCCGTACCGATGACTTACCGCTATGACGAACCCATACGTGCCGGGGATGGCGTGTTGTTCCGCGTGCACGATCATGCCTTGCGCAGCTTTCTGTTCAAGGTAGGCAAGCCGGCGCTGGAAGCGCTATACGAAGCCGATATCGGTCTCAAGAATCCCGTCGACCCGGCGGACCGCGGCTATCCTTCTCAGCATGTATTTCGCCACGTCGATGACGACCGGCCTTTCGACAGCGTCGATGCCTATAACCATCACCGCGAGATCATTCATCGCGCCGCCTTGACCCTCATCGAAGCGCGCGCCTGCCGAGCTGATGGCGCGGAGCCGACGACGATCACCCGCGAGATGCTGCAGGCAAGTGCAAATTAATTGTTAAACGCCGCCTTGCGCAACGCCTCGGCTGCATCCGCATCCAGCCCGTTGAGGATGAGACCGACGCGCTGCACTTCCGCTTCGTTGCCCTGGCGTGAGGCTATCATGCCGATTTCAAACAAGG
>CBILOJ010000146.1:0-5215 GCA_966238525.1 uncultured Methylophilaceae bacterium
CGCTGATTTCCTTGTCCTTGACCAGCTTCTTCAAGGCATCGTTGGCATCGCGGCGAACGTTACGCATGGCGACCTTGGCGTCCTCGCCTTCCGACTTGACCACCTTGATCAGCTCGCGCCGGCGCTCCTCGGTGAGCATGGGCATGGGCACGCGAATCACGTCGCCGTTGGTAGCCGGATTAAGGCCGAGGTCGCCATCGCGAATGGCCTTCTCGACCTTGGCGATCATGGTCTTTTCATAAGGCTGCACGTTGATCGTGCGTGCATCGCCCAGGGTGACGTTGGCGACCTGGTTGACCGCCACCATGGAGCCATAATACTCGACCATGACATGATCGAGCAGGCCGACATGCGCGCGGCCGGTACGGATTTTACCCAAGTTGGCCTTGAGTGCCTCCAGCGACTTCTGCATTTTCTGGTCGGCGTTATTCTTGACGTCGTTAAGCATTGTGTTCTCCTAGCATGATTGGGCTCGCTTTACGGCAGGACGCGCGTGCCCTCGTCTTCGCCCATGACCACGCGCTTGAGCGCGCCTTGCTTGAATATGCTGAATACCGAAATCGGCAGTTTCTGGTCACGGCACAAGGTCAGCGCAGTCGCGTCCATGACCTTGAGGTTCTTGACAATGGCTTCATCGAAACTCAGCGTTTTATAGCGCATGGCATCGGGATGGGTTTTAGGATCGTCGGTATAGACGCCATCCACCTTGGTCGCCTTGAGCACGATATCGGCGTTCATTTCCATGCCGCGCAAGGCGGCAGCGGTATCGGTGGTGAAAAATGGATTGCCGGTGCCGGCACCGAATATGACCACGCGGCCTTCTTCGAGATAGCGCATGGCCTTGCCGCGGATATAAGGCTCGGCTACCTGCTCGATATTGAGCGCGGACTGAACGCGTGCCTTGAGCCCGATATGACGCATGGCATCCTGCAAGGCGAGCGCGTTCATCACCGTCGCCAGCATGCCCATGTAATCAGCGGTGGCACGGTCCATACCCTCGGCTGCCGGTGCTACACCGCGGAAAATATTGCCGCCGCCGATGACTACTGCGACCTGCACCCCCAGCTCTACCACTTCCTTGACCTCGTTCACGATGCGCGAAATCGTGGCACGATTGATGCCGTAGCTGTCCTCGCCCATCAGGGCTTCACCGGACAGCTTGAGCAGGATGCGTTTATAGGCTGGAGTATGGGCTGACTCGGTCATGGGGCCTCGATATTGTTAATACTGGTTTGCCAACCGGATTGGCGCATAAAAAAACGTGGTTAACATTATCCATGATAATCCACGTTTTTTTATGGTTTTGTCACAGGACCACGCGGCCCTGTTTACAGCTTGGCTGCAGCAGCCACTTCGGCAGCGAAGTCGGTAACGACCTTCTCGATGCCTTCACCGACGATGTACATGTGGAACGCGGCAACGCTGGCGCCCTTGGACTTCAGCAACTGCTCGATCGTCAGCTTGTCGTCCTTGACGAACGGCTGGGACAGCAGCGTGACTTCCTTCAGGTATTTTTGCACGGTACCTTCGGCAATCTTCTCCAGCATGGCATCGGGCTTGCCCGCTTCCTTGGCCTTCTCGATTGCAACACGGCGTTCCGCATCCAGCAGCGCAGCATCGACACCGCTGGCATCAAGCGCTTTGGGCTTGGCTGCAGCGATATGCATGGCGATATCCTTGCCCAGCGCTTCGTCGCCGCCGACCACGTCGACCAGCACGCCGATCTTGCCGCCATGGACGTAGCTCGCGAGCTTGCCTTGCGCAGCGACGCGCACGAAACGGCGTACGCTAATGTTTTCGCCGATCTTGCCGATCAGCTGCGTACGCGTATCTTCGACGCTATTGCTGCCCAGGCTAAGCCCGGCAACCGCAGCGACATCGGCCGGATTCTGTGCGGCAATGGTGTCAGCCAGGTTCTGGGTAAACGCCAGGAAATCGGCGTTCTTGGCGCAAAAATCGGTTTCGGAATTCACTTCCACCATGGCGCCGGTCTTGCCATCGGCGCTGATGCTGATGCCGACACTGCCTTCGGCAGCCACTCGGCCGGCAGCCTTGCTTGCCTTGTTGCCAAAGCGTACGCGCAGGATTTCCTCGGCACGGGCCATGTCGCCTTCAGCTTCGGTCAGGGCCTTCTTGCAGTCCATCATGGGCGCATCGGTACGCTCGCGCAGCTCTTTCACCATGGAGGCGGTAATTTCAGCCATTTTCAACTCCTCAAATAGATTACGTTCCGGTCGCAATATGGACCGGGGGATATATTAAATCTGGATACAAAAAAGGGGCTTGCGCCCCTTTTTGTCAGGGTCTTACTCTGCTGCGGCTTCTTCGACCTCGACGAATTCCTCTTCGGAAGCCGATTTAACGATATCGGTCAGCGACTGGCTGCGGCCTTCGAGTACCGCATCGGCCACACCGCGCGCATACAGACGAATGGCACGGCTGGAGTCATCATTGCCGGGAACGACGTAGGCGATATTGTCAGGCGAATTGTTGGTATCGACGATGCCGATCACAGGAATGCCCAGCTTGGCCGCTTCGGTAACGGCGCCGCTTTCATGGCCGACGTCGATGATGAAGATCGCGTCAGGCAGGCCACCCATCTCCTTGATGCCGCCGATGGAACGCGTCAGCTTCTCGACTTCGCGCTTGTAACCCAGCGCTTCCTTCTTGCCGAATTTCTCCAGACCACCTTCCTGCATCATGGCTTCGAAATCATTAAGGCGCTTGATCGACTGCTTGACCGTCTTGAAGTTGGTCAGCATGCCGCCGAGCCAGCGATGATTGACGTAAGCGCAGTTGGCGCGCTCAGCTTCTTCCTTGACGATTTCCCGCGCCTGGCGCTTGGTGCCGACGAACAGGATACGGCCGCGATTGGCTGCCAGCTTGCTTACGTAGGCCAGCGCTTCTTCGAACAGCGGCAGGGTCTTTTCCAGGTTGACGATATGAATCTTGTTGCGGTCGCCGAAGATGTACGGCGCCATTTTGGGGTTCCAGTAGCGGGTTTGATGGCCGAAGTGGACCCCGGCTTCCAGCATTTGACGCATGGTCACAGACATTTGAATCTCCTGTAAGGGTTATAGCTCGCATGCGCCAACATCATCCGCGGCCTGGACCGCCGACACCCTGTACGGGCGCATGCTTGGATTGTGGTTTAGATCACGTCCCCGCCTCCTATGAAACGGGTGCAATATGCTACCATAAGCATCTGTTTGGACTCAAGGAAAACCGCGGCTTTCCTGCCAACCGGAGCGCCGGGCGATTTTAGCCGCGGCATCTTGTCCGGTACGGCATTTTAACTGGCAGGCGAGCCCAGCATCAACTATGGCAATCACCCTCAAAACTGCAGCAGATATCGAAAAAATGCGTGTAGCCGGCAAGCTCGCGTCCGAAGTGCTGGATTTCATCACGCCGCATGTGCAGCCCGGCGTTACCACGGAGAAGCTCGACCAGCTCTGCCACGATTACATGGTCAACGTGCAGAAAACGATTCCTGCCCCGCTCAATTATGCGCCGCCGGGCTACACGCCCTACCCCAAGTCGATCTGCACCTCGGTCAATCATCAGATCTGCCATGGCGTACCCGGCGAAAAAGTGCTCAAGAACGGCGACATCGTCAATATCGACGTCACCGTGATCAAGGATGGTTACCACGGCGATACCAGCCGCATGTTCTATGTGGGCGAGCCTTCCATCCAGGCACGGCGGCTGTGCGACATCACCTACGACTGCATGTGGCTCGGCATTTCCAGGGTCAAGCCCGGCGCCACGCTTGGCGACATCGGCCATGTCATCCAAACCTATGCCGAAAAGAACGGTTTTAGCGTGGTGCGCGAGTTCTGCGGCCACGGCATCGGCAAGAAATTCCACGAGGATCCGCAAGTGCTGCATTACGGCCGGCCCGGCGCCGGCGTCAAATTGCAGGCAGGCATGATCTTCACCATCGAACCCATGATCAATGCCGGCCGCCGCGACATCAAGCAGCTCAACGACGGCTGGACCGTAGTCACCAAGGATCACAGTTTGTCGGCACAGTGGGAACACACCGTGCTCGTCACCGAGAACGGCTACGAAGTCCTCACCCTGTCTGCCGGCTACCCGCCTCTGCCGGCCGTACTTAACGCCTGATTCCATGAGCCCAAGCCCGGCCAGGCGCGAGCCCGAACCCGACGCCGGCGCCTGGCGATCCCGTCTGCGCAGCGAGCAAGCTGCGCTACGCGCAGCCTTTGAGCAGAAGCCCGATACCGCCCGGCTGTTGCGCCGCCATTGTCGATGCATAGACGCGCTGCTGCAGGATGTCTGGCGCCAGCAGGTCGGCCTGGACGAGGTATGCCTGATCGCAGTCGGCGGCTATGGCCGTGGTGAGCTGTTCCCGCATTCGGACGTGGATCTGCTCCTGCTGATGCCGGAGCAGGCCGACAGCGCAACCAGCCAGCGCATCGAGGCACTGGTCGGCTTGTTCTGGGATATCGGACTCGCCGTTGGCCATAGTGTCCGCAGCCTCACCGAATGCGTGGAAGAGGCGCGCAAGGATGTCACGGTACAAACCAATCTGTTGGAAGCACGCCTGCTTGCCGGCGATGCGGTGCGCTTCGATGCATTTCGCCAGGCGACCGGCGCACTGATGGACGCCTCCGCCTTTTTCGCGGCGAAATTGCAGGAGCAGGATCAGCGTCACGCGCGTTTCCACGACACTGCCTATAACCTCGAACCCAATATCAAGGAAAGCCCGGGCGGCCTGCGCGATCTGCAAACCGTCCTGTGGATTGCGCGCAGCATGGGATTGGGCCATGACTGGAACAGCCTGGTTGCGCACGGACTGATCAGCCGCAGCGAAGCACACCGGATTCGACGACACGAGCTGCATCTACAGTTGCTGCGCGTGCGGCTGCATTATCTCGCCAACCGGCGTGAAGACCGGCTGCTGTTCGATTTCCAGAACGAGCTGGCGCGCCAGCTCGGCTATGCCGATAGCAAACGGCGGCGCGCCAGCGAGCAGCTCATGCATGGCTAGTATCGCAGCGCCAAGCACGTCGAGATCATGAACGAGATGCTGCTCGAACTATTGCGCGAGCGGCTTTATCCCGGCACAGGCAAAATTACCGTCATCAATGCCCATTTCGAAGCGCACGACGACATGCTCGACATGCGCCCATCGATTTCATTCGAGCATGAGCCGGCGTCGATTCTCGAAAGTTTTCTGCTTCTGAAGCAGCAT